>CANRFG010000003.1 GCA_947629815.1 uncultured Bacilli bacterium | reverse complement strand
AATATTTTCCTTCCTAAATTCGTTCTAAGCATTTTTATTATATCACTATCCCTCAAAAACTACAACATAGCGAAAAAAAATAAAAAAATATGGAATTAATTATAATTCCACATTATGATAAACTTGTTGTACATCTTCTACATCATCTAAAAGTTGTAATACTTTTTTAAATGTTTCTAAATCTTCACCTTGTAGTGTAACTTTTTCTTTTGGTAATTTACTTATTTCATCTAGTTCAAATTCTACTTCTTTAATAGATGATATAGCATCTTTTATTTTAAATAAATCTTGTGGAGCACCATATATTACTACCATACCATCTTCTGTTTCTATATCATCAATATCAATACCATTTTCAATTAATGCATTTAATGCATCTTCTTCATTTATTCCTCTAAATCCAACTATACATAAATTATCATAATTATATGAAACACTTCCTATTGCCCCCATTTTTATATGACATTTATTTACAACAGCTCTTAAATCACTTACACTTCTATTTAAATTATCTGTTAAACAATCTACTATTAAAGTTGAACCACTTGGACCAAACATTTCATATGTTGCGCTTACATATGAATCATCAACACCACTATTTACTTTATCAATTGCTCTTTTTATTATATCACTTGGTACTTGTTCTTTTTTTGCTCTTTCTATTAATCTTTTTAAACTTGCGTTTGCTTCAGTACTTGTTCCACCATTTTTAGCAGCTAGATATATTTCTTTTGCATACATAGAATATATTTTTCCTCTAGCAGCTCCTGTCTTTTGTATACTTGCTTTTCTTACTTCATAAGCTCTACCCATAATTAACCTCTTTCTAATAACTTATATTATTTTACTTTATTTTATATGATTTTTCAACTAATTAATTACCATTTTGTGCTTTTTTGAGTGCATCTTTTGCTGCTTCTTGTTCTGCTTCTTTTTTACTATGCGCAACTCCATGACCATATATTATATCATCTATCTTTACTACAACTTCAAATGTTTTGTTATGAGCGGGTCCTTCTTCATTAACAACTACATATTCTAAACTTCTTTTATCTGTTTGAACATATTCTTGAAGTATTGATTTGTAATCACTAAAAAAATTAATTTCATTATTCTCTATTAAAGGTATTACATTAGTGTATATAAATTTTTTTACGAATTCTAATCCTTGGTCTAAATACATCGCTCCTGTAAATGCTTCAAATATGTCAGCAACTATTGCTTTTCTATTTCTACCGCCTGTTTCTTCTTCACCTTTTCCAAGAAGTAAATATTCATTTAAACCTAATCTGATTGAATATTCATATAAAGCGTTTTCACAAACATAATGACTTCTTAGTTTAGTCATATTACCTTCTTCATATTCTGTATTTTTATATAAATATTCACTCATAATAAGTTCTAAAACTGCATCTCCTAAATATTCCAATCTTTCATAACTTGTTGTACCATTTTCATTTGCATATGATGTATGAGTAAATGCTTTTTCATACAATGACTTATGATTTGGTATTATATTAAATCTTTCTAATACATTCATTTTATCACCCACTATATTATATCAAATTTTTTTAAAAGTTTATAATTATTTTACTTTTATAATAATTTTTAGTATAATATTTTTGGTGTTCATATGAAATATATATTAATTGGAATTATAAAAGTTTATCAAATGATTCCATTTAGTTCTCACGGAATGTGTAAATTCTATCCAAGTTGTTCTAATTATGCGATAGAAGCTATAAATATACATGGATGTATTAAAGGCACTATACTAAGTATCAAAAGAATACTTAGATGTAATCCAAAATCTGTTGGAGGATTTGACCCTGTACCTGAAAGGAAGAAATAAATGAAAAAGTTTTTTATATTATGTTTAATAAGTTTATTATTTTGTGGTTGTTTAAAAATGGATTCTATGGAAGATGTAACTATTTATACTTCTTATTATCCACTTGAATTTATAACTACAAGATTATATGGAAATCATAGTAAAATATATAGTATTTATCCAGATGGAACTAATCCAAATGATATAACTTTAAATGAAAAACAATTAAAAGATTATTCTAATAGTTCTCTATTTATATTTTCTGGATTAAGTGATGAAAAAAATTATTTATATGATATGCTTGAAAATAATAATAACTTAAAAATAATTGATAGTACGCTTAGTATGCAAACGAATAGTGATTATGGAAACAAGCTTGAAGAATTATGGTTAGACCCAAATAATTTATTAATGATTGCAAGAAACATTAAAGATGGTTTAGATGAATATATAAATAATTATTATTTAAAAAATGAAATAAATGAGAATTATAATAATTTAAAAATTGAACTTTCACAAATGTCTGCAACATTACATTCTATATCACAAACTTCAGATAACCCTACTTTAGTTGTTTCAAATGATGTATTTAAGTTTTTAGAAAATTATGGTTTTACAGTTTATTCATTAGAAAAAAATGATGAAAAAACTATAAATATTGTTTCTGATTTAATGAAAAATAAAAAAGTAAATTATATTTTCTTACTTTCTACTGATGAAGAAACTGATACAATTAAAAAACTAATTTCTGATTATGAAGTTAAATCTTTAATATTTGATAGCTTATCTACAATTAGTGTAGATGATAGAAATGATAAAAAAGATTACATTTCTATAATGAAAGAAAATATAGATTTAATTAGACAAGAAGTATTTGATTAAAAAAAGCTCTTTAGTTCTCTAAAGAGTTTTTATTTAACCATTTCACTACTATACCAATAGTAATTTCCATTTTCATCTTTTAAGAATGTATGAACATATTCTTTACCATATTTTTCTAGTATTTCATCTTGAGTTAAACTATTTACATCATCTCTTAAATTTTGTGTATCCAAACATTCTACTTCATAATTACTATCTACATAACATTTAGATTCATCGGAATAATAACCAGAATATGTTACATATTTATCATATATTAACAATTTATCATCTGTTTCTATAAAATTAGTCATATCAAAATATACATCTAGTACATCTTCTAATCCACCTAATAATACATAACACTCAAATTTATCGTTAACTAAATCACATCTATCTAATCCATAATTCCAATAATAAACATCTTTTGTTAAAGAAATATTTCCATATTTTGATTTTAATTCTGATAATGCATCATTATATGATATTTCTCCTGTTTTACAAGGTTGAGTATAATCTTCACAGCCTTCAGATTCATATGTTTTTCTATCAAATCCTCTAGAATTTAACAACTCAGAAAAAATTATATCTTCTTCTATATTCTGAATTGTTAATAACTTATTTTGATGAAATTCTTCTTTAGAAATGTATCCATATAGTTTTTTTACATCTTTTAATTGAATTCTAGGCTTTTCTTCTGGTTGTTCTTCTTGTTTTGGTTCTTTAAAAAACATACTATATAGGCCATATATTATACAAGCAAGACCACAAATTAATATTAATGATTGAAATAAATTTTTAGCATAAGCTCTTTTATCTAATTTATTTGACTTTATGTTGTCATCTTTTTTTTCTACTTCAGTTACATCATTAAGTTCTTCTAATGAATCAACTTTAGATTTTAAATCTTTTTTTTCTTTAGATACTTTACTTGTTTTCTTTTTAGAATCTGCCATAATTATTCATCTTCTTTCCTTTCTAATTTTACTAAAACCTCTCTAGGTTTAGAGCCATTTACAGGACCTATTATTCCTCTTTCTTCTAGTAAATCTATACATCTTGCAGCTCTATTATATCCAAGTCTAAATCTTCTTTGTAGTAGTGAGGCACTTGCTTTACCTTGAGTTACTACAAACTCAACAATTTCATTATATAATGGGTCATCATAATCTTCTTTTTCGTTACTTTCAACCATTGTTGTTGCATTCATTTCTTCTTCGTCCATTAGTAATGTTTCATCATATCTTGCTTTTTGTTGTGATATTGTATAATCAACTACTTTCTTAATATCTTCATCTGATATAAAAGTACCTTGTACTCTTATAGGTGTATTTTCTCCCTGAGGTAAAAATAACATATCACCTTTTCCTAATAATTTTTCAGCACCTGTCATATCAAGTATTGTTCTTGAATCTATACTTGATGATACAGCAAATGAAATACGAGAAGGTATATTTGCTTTAACTACACCTGTTATTACATCTGTTGAAGGTCTTTGTGTAGCAACTATCAAGTGTATTCCTGCTGCTCTTGCCATCTGTGTAATTCTCATTATAGAGTCTTCTACTTCTTTTGCAGCAACTAACATTAAATCTGCAAGTTCATCTATTATTACAACTATAAATGGTAATTTTTTTATTTGTTCTGATTCTGGCAATTCTTCATTTTTCTTTTCAATATATGTATTGTATCCAGCTATATTTTTTGTACCACTTGCCTCAAATAAGTCATATCTTCTTTCCATTTCAGCAACTATTTTTTTAAGAGCGATATTAGCTTTTCTAGGGTCTGTTACTACGGGTATAAGTAGATGTGGTACACCATTATACATACTAAGTTCTACTTTTTTAGGGTCAACAAGTACAAACTTTACTTCATCTGGTTTTGCTCTCATTAAAATAGAAATTATTATACTATTAATACATACTGATTTACCACTACCTGTTGAACCTGCAACTAAAAGGTGTGGTGTTTTATTTATTTCACAATATATTGGTTTACCCATTATATCTTTACCAAGTGTTACTGCAAGTTTACTTTCATCCATACTTTTTGGTATAGAATCTATTATTTCTCTTACTGTTACCATTGAAATTGATTTATTAGGTATTTCAATTCCTACTGTTCTTTTACCTGGAATTGGCGCTTGTATACGAACATCTTTTGCTGCTAAAGAAAGAGCAATCTCTCTATTCAATGATAATATTTTACTTACTTTTGTTCCTGCTTTAATTTCCATTTCATATTGTGTTACAGCAGGTCCAACATTAACAGCAACAACATGTCCTTCTATATTAAAATCATGGAAAACATTTCTTAAAATTTCTGCTGTTTCTGTTATTTCTTCTTTTGTTATTGTTTTACCTTTTTTAGATGGAGGCGTTAATATAGTTGATGGTGGACATTTATATCCTTTATTTTCTATATAATCATCATCCATATTTATTTGAGGTACAACTACTTGAGTTTGTTCTATTTTTTCTTCTTTTATTTCTTCTTTTAAGTCATCAGATTGATGTATAAGTTCATCAACACTTGATATAACGACTTTATTATCATTTTCATATTCTGTTGCAGCTGCAGCAATTTCTTTTTCTTGTCTATTGATTTTATCTTTTTTAACTATATTTTTTATTTTATTTTTACTTGATGTAACCATATCATATATAGATAAACCTGTAAACATTATAAATCCACAAATTATTAGTGCGAAACATACTATACTTGTTCCACTTATTGTAAAACATTTAACAAACAATGTTCCAAATAAGGCACCAAGCATTCCTCCACCTTGTAATTTTTCTACTGACTTGATATATCCAAGTAAATTATTTAATGTTTCTTTAAGTATTTCTCCTACTTCTATATCTAGTTGTTTTACATAATTAATATGCATTAATACAAGTAAAGCAATTATTATTATATAAAGTCCAATTAATTTGGATGTAAAAAATACAGGTTTTTCTCTTTTTACTATTATATACCCACCTACTACAAATAGCATAGCAAGTAAAATATTATTAGCTGTTCCAACAAAAAATGCAGCAAATCCACTTATAAACATTCCAACAGGTCCAAATTTACATATTCCTATTATTCCAATTAATATAAGTAAGATTCCTATTACCTCTACTTTATATCCACTTTTTGTTTTATTTTCATCTTTTCGTTTCTTCTTTTTTGCCATTAGATGTCCCTCCAATTATCTAAAATAATTATAACATATAAAAAGATAAATGTATTATTTTTTGTAAAGTATGTTTACAAAAAAATTTGAAATATGAATTCCAAATTATTTTTTGTTTATTCCTAAATGTTCATATGCTTTATCTGTAACTATTCTTCCTCTATTTGTTCTTTTAAGTAATCCTTTTTGTAGTAAAAAAGGCTCATACACATCTTCTATTGTAGTTTGTTCTTCTCCTATTGAAGAGGCTATTGCTTCTATACCAACAGGTCCACCATTGAATTTTTCTATTATTGATTTAAGTAAATTATAGTCAGTTTGGTCAAGTCCTAAACTATCTACTTTTAGTTTATCTAGTGCATATGTTGTTATTTCTAAATTTATTTCACCATCACCAAGTACTAATGCATAATCTCTTACTCTTTTAAATAATCTGTTCGCAATTCTAGGGGTTCCTCTACTTCTTCTAGCAAGTTCTACTGCTGCATCATCTGTTATTTTACAATCAAGTACTCTACTTGTTCTTTTAACTATTTCTGTTAATTCTTCATCTGTGTAATAATTTAATTTTGAAACTATACCAAATCTATCTCTTAATGGTCCTGTTAAATCGCCTGCTCTTGTAGTTGCGCCTACTAGTGTAAAAGGAGGAAGGTCTATTTCTATACTTCTACTTGATGAATCACTTCCAACAATTATATCTAATTTATAATCTTCCATAGCTGAATATAAAATCTCTTCTATAAATCTTGGAATTCTATGTATTTCGTCAATAAATAGTACATCTCCTTCTTCTAGTGTTGATAAAACTGCAGCCAAGTCCCCACTTTTTTCTATTGCAGGTCCACTAGTTGTTTTTATATTTGTTCCAAGTTCGTTTGCAATTATAAAAGCAAGTGTTGTTTTACCTAGTCCTGGAGGGCCATATAATAATACATGGTCTAATGATTCATTACGCATTTTAGCAGCTTTTATAAAAATATTTAAATTTTCTTTTACTTCTGTTTGTCCAATATATTCGTCTATACTATTTGGTCTTATATTTGCGTCTATATCTTCATTTAGTCTTTCACTTGTTATTATTCTTTCGTCCATATCATCAGTCCTTTTAATTTAATGTTATTTTTTCATATAATTGTTTCCAATTTTTTACTTTTGGAAAATCATTACAATTTTTATTGTATATATTATCCATAAGAAAAACTTTTATTCCTTCTTTTGATACATTTGTACAATGTTTTATACTATCATCTATAAAAATATCTATATTATTGTCTTTAGCTACTTGTTCTTTTTTTAGTGAATTAACAAGTAATTTATCATATTTTATATTATTGTTTTCTAAATATTGTTTAGTTAATTCATATGGATTGTACATATCAAATGTACTTCTTGCAGTAATAAAATATATTTCGTTTCCTTCTTCTTTTAATTTGTTAATATATTTTACTGCATCTTTTTTTATAGGAACATTTATTAGTAGTGGTGAAATTATTTTTTTATAAAAATCGTAATATTCATCTATTGTACATTTTAAAACTCTAGAATATTTATTTTTATTTAATTCTTCATCACTTAAATTAAAGTGTTTTTTATATATTGGTTTTACATATTCCCAAGTTTCACATATTGTATCATCTATATCTATACCTATTCTCATATACCACCTATTTTAAAAGTAATCTTAGTGCTTCTTTTATTTGTTTTTCTATTTCAGTTTCTTTTATATTTGGTAATATTTTATTTATATCAGCAGGCTTATATCCAAGTGCTTTTAAAGCCTCTACTAACTCATCGTTTGTTTTTATTACTTCTTGTTTACTTACTAATTTTCCTTTTAAATCAAGTATTATTTGTCTAGCAACTTTATCTCCTATTTTAGGAAATTTTTTTAAATATAAAATATTTTCTCTTTCTATTGCATCTATTATACCTTTTGTTTCTCCCATCGCAAGCATAGGAAGTGCCATTTTACAACCTAATCCTTTTACTTCTATTAATTTTAAAAATAGATTTCTTTCTTCTTTTGTTTTAAAGCCATATAAATTTAATTCATCTTCTCTTACATTTTGATATAAATATATTTTATATTTTTCATCTAAATTAAATGAATATGGATTTGCAGTATATATTAGAAATCCAATTCCATTATTTTCTAATGTTATATAATTACTTTCTATTTCTTTTACTATTCCTTCTATATATGAGTACATTTTAACACCTATCCTCTATTTCATTTTAACACTTCATACATTTGTTCGTCAATAGATTTAATTATTTTTGTGTTTTAATTTACATTAAAAGTCATAGAAAATCTATGACTTTAGTTTATTGAAGTATTGTTTTAGGTAGCGTTATAACAGGGCGAATGCCATCAATAGTTGTATTTGCAACTGAATTGATACCCAGTGTCCCTAAACGATGTATGTTCCATACACCATTAGTGGTATTAGCCCTAGGTGTAGAAGTCCAATAGCCTCCTGTCGTATTATCATCAACATTGCATCCATAAGTCGTGCAACCTTGAGTATAATCAAATAACCATGAATATTTATTGCTTCCTTTACTGCAACTTTTAAGTTGAGTACATGTATCAAAGTAAACTGTATCAGTGGACTTTGAAGAGTCAAAACTACTATTTTCTATTATTTTTGCCACCTCATCTGCTGTTATTAATCGTGCTGTTTTCTTAACATTTTCATTCCAAATTTTAATATCATTTACTAATGCATCTTGTACTTCTTTCATTCCATCTGTACTATTTCCACTTGAATTCCAAGCAACAAGTGGTGTTGTATTATGGTCAAGTATTAAATTAACTGTATCACTATCACTACTATCATTAAATGTATACCATTTCATACAACCTGCTTTTATACCTGTTGGGGTTCCATTACTATTCATATTTTTATTTGCTTCCCCTTCTGTACAAACTAAATTTGTTACAGGATTAAAATAAATTGGTGTCCCATTTTCATATTTTCTATTACAGCCACTTGGATTATATTCAAAGTCAAATTTATCATTTATATATGATGCTTTAATTTTTGTATTATAGTCTATTTCTTTTCCTTCAACATCTAATATAGGAGAAGTTAAATATCCACCATCAATTACAGATTGAACTAATATACAATAAACATTACCTTCTTCTTTTTTATATTCCAATCTATTCTCATCTACAAATAATTTAGTTGCAGAAAGTATAAGTTGTTTTTGAGCATCACTTATTTTACCTTTTGTACTATTAACTCTATTAGTTATTTGTGAAATGGAAATAATCGCTATAATAGAAAGTAAAACTATAACTCCTAATATTTCTGGTAAAGTAAATCCTTTTCTATTCATAAGTCACCTTCTTACTATATAAATAGTACCACAAATTAAAAAAATAGTAAACAAAAAGACACACAAATGTGTGTCTAATATTATTTTAGATATCATTAAGTAAGGAGTGAAGATATCTTTAATAATATAACCGTATATATTTTATAGAGAATCGTATTTTTTTAAAATTATTATTTTGTGTCAATTATTCAAGTTATAAATTTATTATTATCACCTCCACTATTTAAAGTATAGCAGTGAAATGTGAAATCTATATGAATAAATAGTGAAAACTATTTTTTATGAAAAAATGTTCTAATAACATAAAATTCAAATATTATCATTATTATTATATATCCCCATACTAATACAGTTTGAAGTATACTATCAGTATATTTTACAATTATACTTTCAAATGATGATGGGAGATAATTTGTTATAAAATTTCCTATATCTCCTTTACCACCAAATATTCTATAATTTAATGCATTAACTATTCTTAAAAATATATCAATCATCGCAACTGAATATACAAATCCACTAAATGTTCTTTTTACAAAGAAAACAAGTATTACTATTATCGCTAAAACTATTACTGCTACTACATCCATTTTTTTACTCTCCTTCTACTAAACTACTATATGAACTTTTATCTACATCATTTATAGAATTTAGTTCTAATTTTATATTGTATTTTCTATATTTTAATTCATAATAATTCATATATTGGGTTAAATCCATATATATTGATTCATAACTATTGTCTTTTGTTTCAATATTTATTTCTATAAAATCTTCGCTTTCGATATCTAGTCCAAATAATTTTGAAAACTCGTTTATACTTATTTTATAAACTGTAGTTTTTATTCCACTTTCTTCTGTTTCATATAATTTATCTTTATCTTTTATTAAATTATATATATTTTCTATATTTAATTTTGAAATATCTATTTCTATTGGATTTTCTACTTCTTGTAATTCTTCATTATTTACAATATATATTTTATCTTTAATAAAATATGTGTTTTCATTATAAGTAAATAATGTTTCATTATCTATATATGAACCATTTATACTATAAGTAATATCATCTTGTGTTATATCATATTGAAATTCATAGTTTTTAATACTTTCTAATATATTGGGAACTGTTTTTATTGTTTGTTGAGGTATATTTTGATTATTTCTAGCGCTTACTCTTAATAACATTATAACAAAGAAGAAAAATATAAACCATAATCCTAATATTATAAGTCCTCTATATCTTCTGTTTTTCCATATTTCTAGTATTTTACTTACTACATTGTTACTTTTTATTTTTTCTATTAACTTCATAAATCTTAACTTAATATTTTCCCTTCAACATTTCCTTTATTAGCTAAACCTCTAGCAAAATCAACAGCTTTCATTTTACCTTTTCCTTCTGGTTGAACTAAAGTTAAAACTATTTCCCCATTACTAACCTTAACACCTATTCCATCTTCATATACCTTTGTAATTTGTCCATCTAATAATTCGGGGAAAAAATTATCTGTTTCATAACATTCCCATATTTTTAATATTTTTGAATCACACATTGCATATGCTCCTGGCCAAGAATTTAATCCTCTAACTTTATTATATATTTCTCTTTTTGTTTTACTAAAATCTATTTTTTCGTCTTCTCTTTTTATTACAAATGCATATGTAGCAAGTGTACTATCTTGTTTTATTCTATCATTTGTTCCATTTATTACTGAAGGTAATGTTTCTATTAATAATTTTGCGCCTAATTTACTTAATTTATCATGTAAAGTTGAAGCAGTATCATCATACTCTATTTCTATTTCTTCACTACTTATTATATCTCCTTCATCCATTTTAGAGTTCATGTACATTATTGTTATTCCTGTTGTTTTATATCCATTCATAATTGCTCTATGTATTGGAGCGCCTCCTCTTAATTTTGGAAGAAGAGATGCATGTACATTTATACAAGCTATTTTAGGTATATCAAGTAGTTCTTGTGGTAATATCTGACCATAAGCACAAGTTATTATTAAATCAGGTTCTAAATTTTTTATTGTTTCTATTTCATCTTTTATTTTTTCAGGTTGTAAAACTAATATAGTATTATCCATTCCTACTTTTTTTATTGGGCTAAATCGTACTTCTGCATTTCTTCCTACTTCTCTATCTGGTTGAGTTACAATAGCACGCACTTTGTAGTTATCTATTAATGCTTGTAATATTGGAACTGCAAAATCTGGAGTTCCCATAAATATTATTTTTAGTTCTTTTTTTATTTCTAAGTCTTCTAGATTCATATTCTCACCCTATGATTATTTTAGCATATTAGATTACAAAAATAAAGAATAGAATAATACATTTTTTTATTTAGTATTTCTAAGAACATATTATATATACTTTAAAAGCTAGTCTTATGACTAGCTCATACCATATATAATGGTATACGAATAGACTTATAAGTTCATCGATAAATCTTCTCTACGCTATTCGCATTTATTTATATTTTATTCATTTTTTATATATTTATTACTATTTTATAATAGTCTTATAAAATTTATTAAACGCGTCTTTTAGTTTTTTCATTTCTATTTCTGATATTACAACCTTTTGATTACTTATTGAATCTTTATACTGAGATTCAATTCTTCTTTTAGAAATTGTTCTAAACTGCTCCATCAAAACTATTGAATCCGTTTCTTTTATATAGTATAAATGTGGATATTTTAAATCAAAATGATTTCTACTATTAAAACCCTCTTTAGTTTTAAAATGCTTTTCTTTTGGGCTTGTTAATGGCAAACAAAATATCATATTTTGACTTGATTTAATATTAAATAATATTCCCAAATGTTTATTATTTAATTCAGGGTGAAATGTTCTACCAAAGTTAATATGATAAACACTTCCTTCATCATAACTTATATAAAGCCTTTTTGAACTACTCATAACATACCTCCAAAATACATGAAAAGGGAAGATATACTTCCCTTTTCAAAATAGACTTATATGTTCATCGCTTACGCTTCTCAATGCTATTCGCTCAAATGTACAAAACATGATTGACTTATTGGTTCATCGATAAATCTTCTCCATGCAATCAGCATTGCAACTATAATTTACCATATATTTTTAATTTTTTCAATATTTTTTGCAATAAATTAAGTAATTTTAATAAAAATATCAATTTAAATACAAATAAACTCCACATTATGTGGAGTTTGTGGCGTGAATAATTGATATTCACATTATTATATTTTACAAATTAATTTTTTTTATACATTTTTTTGTAAAAAATTATAAAAATTATTAAACTAGCAATTATTATTAATATAGTATAAATATAATTTAGATTTACTAGATAATTATTTAATAAAGGAACAACTAAATTACACGATATATGAAATATAATAGGAACTAATAATGTATCATATTCTACATATAATTTTATACAAATATAACCTATTATAAACGCATATATCATTTGTGTTATAGAATCATGAAAAAAGGCAAATATAAATGTTGTTAATAAAATAGAAACATTCAAATTATTAAAAGTTTTAATTTTATTGAACATAACACCTCTAAATAATAATTCTTCTATAATTGGTCCAAGTAAACAAGAAGCAATTATTGTCTGTATTAAATATTTATAATCAAGTAAATTATTATTTATATTAAATAACTTATTAATATTAATTATTATTAAATTAAGTAAGATAGATATTGAAAATCCTACTAATATTACAAATATAATATTTTTATTTATTTTAAAATTTAATTTTTTTTGTTTTTTATATTTAAAAATAAGTAAAGGAATAAAAATTACAGCTACTATAAGTACTATCCATAATGTATTATCATTAATATAATTTGTAAGTGATGTACTATATTCATCACTACTTGTATATAAATTAAACATTTCGTTTATTTCTTCTGTTGATAAGTTACTATTATTTTGTACTAAATTATTGTAAATATTATTATTAAATGAGAATGTAAAAATCAAAATTACAAAAAATTGACCAATCCCAAATAGAATTGGCCAAATCATAACTTTGATTATATTTTTTATATAATCTAAAGTTTTCATTTTTTATCTTCCTTCATCATTTCTTTTATAGTTGTACCTATAGTCGCTAAATTCTGTAAATCTGATGGAACAATGATTTTAGTTGATTGACCATTTGCTACATTACTTAATGCTTCAAAACTTTTTAATGTCAATACTGCCTTATCTGCCCCAGCTTCTTTAAGTAATTTTATTCCTTCTGCTTCAGCTTGTTTTGTTTTAACAAGTGCTTCAGCTTCACCTTCTGCTATTTTTATTTGAGCTTCTTTTTTAGCTTCTGCTCTTAAAATAGCACTTTCTTTTTCTCCTTCTGCTATTAATATACTTGATTTCTTTTCTCCTTCTGCTTGAAGAATTTTTTCTCTTCTTTCTCTTTCTGCACGCATTTGTTTTTCCATTGCTTCTTGTATATCTCTTGGTGGAATTATGTTTTTAACTTCCACTCTATTTACTTTTATTCCCCATGGATCTGTTGCTTCATCTAATATTGAACGCATTTTTGAATTTATTATATCTCTTGATGTTAAAGTTTGGTCTAATTCTAGTTCACCAATTATATTACGAAGTGTTGTTGCAGTTAAATTTTCAATTGCGCTTATTGGGTTTTCAACACCATATGTGTAAAGTTTAGGGTCTGTTATTTGAAAATAAACAACTGTATCTATTTGCATTGTTACATTATCTTTTGTTATAACAGGTTGTGGTGCGAAATCTTTTACTATTTCCTTTAAACTTACTTTATTAGCTACTCTATCAATAAATGGTATTTTAAAATGTAATCCATTTTTCCATGTTTCATGATAAGAGCCTATTCTTTCAATTACATAACTTGTTGCTTGTGGTACTATTTTTATACAAGGTATAATTATAGCAACTACTAAAACTAAAATAACTATTAATATTTCCATACTATTCCTCTACTTTCTCTACTTTTATTTTTACTCCATCAATTTTAAGTATCTTTACAATTGTCCCAACTTCTAAGTTACTATCTGAATAAGCAGTCCATCTTTTTCCATCTACTTTTACTTCTCCATATTTATTTTTTTCTATATTTTCTGTTACCACTCCATTCATATTTAATATTCTTTCAATGTTTGTTTCTTCATTTTTTATTTTAAATAATTTTAAAAGTGTTTTTCTTGTAGTAATTAATAGCAATGTTCCTAGTAAAACAAATATAGAAAATTGTATAATAATAGAATCTGTAAATATAGATGCAATAAGCGATACTATACCACTTGCAATATACCAAATAGTTGTTAGACTAACAGTTGATACTTCTATTAAAACTAGAATGAGTATTATAACTAACCAACAAATTGTCATAAAACCACCTACTAAAATTATACTATTAAATAATATTCAAATCAATATTTTATATGTGCATTTTTCTTTATTTTCTCTGTTTTATAATATCGTCATCTTTTAAATTACCGACAAGAAATGTTGAATTAGAATCATGTTCTTTATAATTAAAACTAACTTTTTTTTCGTCGTAATTTGCATAACAGTATTTACAAAAATGTTTACAAGAATTATAAACTCCTATATCTACCATTTCAACGCAATTACATTTTCTTGCTTTCCAATTTTTATAACTTTTACCTGTTAATTTAAACGCTAAAGAATGAGATAAACATTCACCTTTTACAAAGCCATATTCAACTAAGTTTTTTTCCTCAAAGCAAGTTTGTACAGTCATCCCATACTTTTTCGCACTTTCACTAAATGATGTTCCTATTTGTTTATAGTCTTCATCACTAAATTGTTTTAATTTTAATATACTAATATTTTTTCTAACATTTTTATAATCATCTATAAATGATACTATTATGTGTTTAACATATCCATTTAATAAAGAACACATATTATCAAATGCTTTTTTATGATATTCTATATTATATTCTTCATTTAATAATATTGGGTCATATCTTACATATAAATTATCAATTCCAATTATATTTGATAATTTTTTTATTGCTTGTATTATTGTTCCTTTTGGTGGAATATTTGGTTCTATATCTTTTTTATATGGTGTCAAAGTAACATGAAATAATATTGGTTTATCTATATATTTTAATTTATTTAAAATTGGAATTGGATTTTTTGTACAAAATAGAATTGCATCTACATCTTCAAAATAAATTCTACTTACTATTTTTTCATTAAATGGATTTCTTACATCTACAAATCCTTCATTATATCTTTTAATAAACCAATCTGAGTAAAATGCAACTACATCTGTTCTTCCACTTACCATTAATATCATAATACTTCACCATATTAATTATAACATTTCGTTTATACATTATCCAAGATTTTTATGTAATAAAAAAGTCATTAATAAAATTAATTATTAATGAGTTTTTTGCTTTTTCCATTTTCTGCTTCATTTAAGTTGTTTTCATTACTACATAAAAAATCTATTCCTACTTCTTTTAAATTTGGCGTTTCTAAACTTTTTAGACTCTTGTTATAATATAGAAAATTATCTCCTATTGTTGTTAAATTTGGTGCTTCGAACCTTGTTAAGCTTTTGTTATAAAATAGAAAATCATCTCCTGTTTCTATTAAATTTGGGGCTATGAAACTTGTTAGGCTTTCGTTATGACATAGAAAATGGTCTCCTACTTTTGTTAAATTTGGGGCTTCGAAACTTGTTAGACTTTCGTTAAAAAATAGAAAACTATGTCCTACTATTGTCAGATTTGGTGCTTTGAAACTTGTTAGACTTTTGTTATTATATAGAAAACTATATCCTAATTTTGTTAAATTTGGCGCTATAAAACTTGTTAAAAAGTAGTTATAAAGTAAAAAATTGTCTCCTACTTCTTTTAAATTGGGTGCTATGAATTTTGTTAGTCCATTGTTATAAAATAGAAAATTATGTCCTACTTTTATTAAATTTGGTGCTTCAAAACTTATTAAACTTTCGTTATAATATTGAAAATTATGTCCCACTACTGCCAAATTTGGTGCTTCGAAACTTGTTAGAATTTTATTACCATATAGAAAATCATTCCCTACTTCTTTTAAATTTGGTGCTATGAAACTTGTTAAACTTCTATTATTAAATAGAAAATCGTCTCCTACTTTTTTTAAATTCGACATTACGAGACTTGTTAGACTTTTATTAAAAAATAGAAATCTATTTCCTACTATTATTAGATTTGGTGCTTCGAAACTTGCTAGACTTTTGTTCCTACATAGAAAATAGTCCCCTACTTTTTTTAAATTTGGCATTACGAGACTTGTTAGACTTTCATTATTATATAGAAAACTATATTCTACTTTTTTTAAATTTGGCGCTTCAAAACTTGTTAGACTTTCGTTCCAATATAGAAAAGCATCTCCTATTTCTTTTAAATTATCATTATATAATTTTAATATTTTATTTTCTTTGTCTATCTCTATTTCTATTTTATCTTTTGAATTTGTTTGTGTCATAAGTATTTTTCTACCATTTGCTGTTTTTAATACTTCTATTTTATCTATTTTCCCAAAAGAACTTGGAAATGAATCTTTTATTTCTTCGTCATATAAAAATACTTTTTTACTTTTCAAATCAACTAAAAAATAATCTATTAATATATATTGTTCCTTAGGAAATCTTTTAACTTTAAAATTATCAATTATAACATTATCTGTACAATAATATACATTATGAATCTCATAATTATATTTATAGTATTTTCCATCATTCGCTCTCACATACCCTGGTATTTCTAACATAGAATTTTGATGTTTTTGCTTTATTCCATAAAATTTTTCAAAACTTTTTGTCAAGCCTAATATTATATTGTCCAAATTATTTGAAAATGTTGCATCTGGATTATTTACTTTATGGTTATACCTATTTTTTATAGATAATGTATTTGTTCCATCTTTAGTAAATTGTATACTTATTACAGATGTTCCATACAAATCTTGTCTTTGTGGTTTATCAAAATTTTCTCTTTTAATATTATCAACATCTTTTTTTACTGCAAAGAATACTCTACACCTATTAAGTCTTCCTCCATTAAATGTACATAATTCTTCGCGTTCAGCATAATATTTTTTAAATTTTTGTATATCTTTTTCACTTTTACATTCATAAAGTATATATCCAGCTTCATTTAGTAATTCTTCTGGTGTTTTTTCTATTTCTAAATCTATCATTTTTTCTACATCTACTAAACTATAAATATATTTCTTAAAAGTTAATTCAAGATTATTTTCAATAATATCATTATATAATTCATGATTTGGTTCAAAGTTTTGCTCCATTAATCTAGAAAGTAAACCTTCTTGTTCTAATAATATTGGAAAATACTCTCTACATAAATGGCTCATCTTTTCTCCATATTTTTTCTCTATTATCTTTAAATCATTATTCATAGTTAGCCCCCTTAACCATATAATAATTATTAATTTTTTAATTTAATTTTTGATATTATTCTAGCATACAATTTTTTTTAAATCAACAAAATTGATTCTATGTTCACTAATTGTCTATATATAAAGTTGCTATCCTTTTTATTGTATTTTTAGTTAACTATTAGATTAAATAATATTAAAAAAGGAATATTATTCCTTTTTCTACCTCTCAATAAGAAAGCATATATATTTATGGATATTAAATTTAATGATTAATATAAATATATAAACACTAATATTTTATACTTATTTTGATAAAGCATTTATTAATTTATCAAAATACTTTATTAAGCATTAATTATTTATTTTATTACTAATATTTTAGGTTTATCCTTTTTTTTAGATATTTCTTTAATTATATTTTTTAATGTATCAACTATTGCTTCAATTGGAACTCCACTTTCATAAGCTGTCATAACCTCACTTGATAGAGAATTTAATGTAGCATTAATTTTATCTACATTATCTTGCTTTTTTCCAATCATAACATCTTTAAAATCAATTAATTCTTTTTCATTTTCTATTAATGTTTTATCAAAAAAGAATACAGTCTTCTGTCTAAATAAAACTCCAATCTTAAAGCCAAAATCATTTAATTTAATCTTATAATATTCTCCAAAATCACAAGGTGTAGGATAAATATAATTTTCTGTGGCATATTCTTTAATTCCTTCATAAAACAAGCATAATTTTTTAACATTTTCTCTATCAGAATCACTTATTTTTTTTTGAAAATATATCCAATCATCATCAGAAAATCTATCTTTATCTTTAGTAAATTCATTAAGCCATTCAAGATACTCAGCATTAGACATCATACTCTTAATTTTTTCATTTCTAACTTTTATTTTAGCGATATATTCCTCAACATATTTTTCCAATCTTGCTTTTCCTTCTGGTGTTTGCAAATCTTTTAATGTTTCGTTCATAATCATAATAAGGCCTCCTCTATTAATTATTATATCATACTTTTTAATATTTTGAATAAAGAATTATATTCCAAAGTCATCTTTTTCTTTGTTTAAATATAATTCTTCAATTTCATAATAATCTAAAACCTTATCATCATACATATCGAAGTTTATCATATGAGAAAGATATTAATCTTTTAATTGTACCCACTCTTATCTTTCTATTAATATTATTATTTTTGTTTTTAAATAAAAAATCATCTAAATAAATTATTTTAACCAATTTTATGGCACACTCAACACTTCAATATTAACTATTCATTTTTATTTAATGCAAATTTACTTGGCATATTAATAATAAAAACGACTTTTTGACAAGTTGTTTTTATTATTCTGATTTAATATAAAATCTCTTGTATCAAGAACAAATGTTTGATATAATGTCAGAGGAATACTTAATTATTTTAGGTACTATTCTCCTTTACTTTTTAAAGTGAAAGGAGGTGAAGTTATGAGAAAATCAGAGAAATATCTTTGCACTATCATAATACTCCTTATTATTGTGATTTTAATCATACTAATAAAAATGGTACCAACTATATAAGTCGGTACTAATCTAAGATTTGGATAGTACCTAACTCATCAAAATTAGGTATTCCTTTTTTATTTTATTCAAGTTCCCTTGACATATTCATCATATCACAAAAACGACTTTTTGACAAGTCGTTTTACTTAATACCCAGAAATTTTCCAAGTTTAGTATCAAATATGGTGGACTGTTAGGGATTCGAACCCTAGACCCACTGATTAAGAGTCAGTGGGCTATATACAACGACAACACCAATTTAATGATAAGACATACTACCAATTATTCCCTTATTTTATAGGGGTTTTTGGGATTTGTCATATATATTATAGCATTTTTTTATTGGTTATACAATAGGCTATTTTTGATAATGGGTGCCGAAAAGGTGCCGAAATTTTAAAAATGTTGTCTAATTGAGTGATAAAGCACCATTTAACTTGTTAGCAACCTCCGTCCTATTGGCTTGAAAAATATGTGAGTAAATACTTGTTGTAACTGCCATAGAAGAATGCCCCATTCTTTCTTGTATCAATTTTGTGTGAACACCTAAAGCAATTTGTAAACTTGCCGAACTATGTCTTAATGAGTGAAAGTTAATTTTAGGTAGTCCATTTTTAACGGCTACTTTTTGAAAAATTTTGCCACAAGTTGTTGGGTACATAGGTTTTCCGTCTTTTGCTAGAAATAATTTGTTTGTTTCTTTCCAAGTATTAGATGTTTTTAATTCTTCACGATAGGCTTTTAATACATTTATAGTGGTATCAGTTAATACCATTTTTCTTGTTGATGTATCATTTTTTGTTGCTTTTTCTATAAACTCGCCTCTAATAACATCTAGTGATTTATTGATAGTTAATACTTTGGTATCAAAATCAATATCTTTCCAAGTAAGAGCCAATATCTCGCTCCTCCTTGCTCCCGAGTCAATGGCTAGAATAATTAAGGCTTGATATTTTAAGCACTCGTTTGTTAAGCCATTTAATAATGTATGTATTTGGTCGATATCGTAACACTCGGCTAGATGTTTTTCTTTCTTTGGTCTAGGAATATTTGAATTTGGGTTGCTATCAATAAAATTCCACTTAACTGCTTGTGTAAACATTAAATTGATAAGATTGTAATAATGCAATAAAGTGTTATTGGTAACAACATCTTTTCTAGTACCTTTTTTTAATTTCTTATATAGTTGTGTTAAAGTAAATGTTTCGATACTTTTTAATTGCCAATTTCCTAGATACGAATTGATTTTTTCTAGCATTGATAGATAGCCGTCCATAGTTTTAGCACCAATATTTCCTTCGCAATAATGCTTAATGAAAATTTTTCCATAATCTTCAAAGGTTAAATTTTTACTATCAGTAATAAAGCCTTTTTTAGAATATTGTTGCTTAATTTCAAATTCTCTTGTTTCGGCTTGCTTTTTAGTACCCTCAAAAATTTCCGTTTTTCTTTTTCTTTTGCCGTCCATAGTGTAGCCAATTTCTGCTATTATTTTATATTTATTTTTTGATAGTTGTTTTATCATTTTCTTTCCTCCTAACATTTGATAAAACAATCTCTATCTACTTATAATTATATCATATTTTTCTTATTTTTCCTAGTAAAATAGAGATGTTTTGCTTTCTTTTTCTTGTAAATTTTCAAGCCAAGTATTTATACTTTTTAAATCAAACATAATACGATTGCCGATTCTAAAATGTGGTATTTTTCTTTCTCGTACTAACTTTCTAATTTCCGAAATAGATATTTTTAAATAGTTTGATAAATCTTTTAAATTACAAATTTCTTTTGTCATTGTTAAACCTCCAATTCATTGATTTTCCGTTCGAACAATTAGAGTTTAGCAATTAAGAAAGCCTTTAATCTCGTACTAAAAAATAATAACTTTGTACTAATTTAAAACATTAAAAAAGCCCATATTATAAGGGCTAGATAAAAATACTTAACCGATTTATCGAGTTGAAAATACAAAATTTATTGTAAAATTTTATGATAGTTTGTGATACTTTGTGATAGTTTATGATACTTTTTTCGTCCAACAGCCTATATATATAAATAAGAAAAAATACGGGGCTAGAAGAATAAAAAAATATCAAAAAATTTTTATTTATTTTTTGATTATTTATTCGAAAAATCGGTCTTAAAAATTAAGAAAAGCCCGTAAATAAAGGCAATTAGTATTTTTGAAATGGTACACTTTTACTTGTTTCTTGATACTTTTTTTTAGGTATTTTCTTGGTAAGATGTAATCACAAACGAAGAAACCGGTTGAAAAGTTTGTGAAAATCTAACGAAAAAGTGGTAGCCCCACAAAGAAAGGAAAGTGATTAAGATGTTAGATAAAAATGTTAAAGAGGTTTTAGATTTAAGTGATATTAAAGGTGCTATGGTTGAGGTTATGCTTAACAAATATACTGAAAGAGAGGTATCAAAAACAACTTTGAATAAATTTGCTAAATATGTAGCAAATCAACAACAAAAAAATGGCTCTAAAAATAGTATTGATAATAGAGTTGCTAGTTTATACAAGGCTATAAAAAAAGAATATGACAACTTTGTTGAATTAAACTCTATTTTGAGTTAATTAGACTAAATTAAACTATTGAAAAACTAATTTAAACTATAAACAAACTAAATTAAACTTAATCTAAACTAAAACAAAGGTTATCTTATATGAGATAGCCTTTTTTCGTGGTATAATTTAAGTATGGAGGGCTTTTTATGGGAAAAAGACATAATACTTTAAATGACGATATTTTTCGCAATAGCAAGTATATAAATACAATAGAACGAGAACTCGGCATAACTGATTTTAGAAAAGAATACAAAGAGCAATACGATATAATGCTAGATGTATATAAAACTCTTATAATAATAAATAACATACTTTTTGCCGATAGTAATAAAAGCAAAAAGGAAAAACAAGACGAAATACAAATAATACTTGAAAAGATAATTTATAAAAGCGAGGACGACGACCGAAACAAATATAGTGTAAGGACATTAAAGGCTTTAATCGATAGCAACACGAGAATTTTATATAACAAGTTTATTGCTTGGTATGAAAAATTATCTTATAACGATAAATATATAGATACTTTTAAAATTGAAATTGAAGAAGAAATGCAACAACTAGAAAATATCGGTTTTGATAGTGTTGTAAAAGGTGGTATTGAATACGAAAAAAACAAAGATAGCAACTACAAAATATTTATAAGTAAATTTAATAATTTATATACCGATTATAAGGCTTTTAAAAGCCAATATAAGAGTGATTTTGTTAATACCTATGGAATTGACTTAACAAAGGAAGAAATGCAATATATAGGCTTTATTTACGACTTGGTAGCCTATGCAAATAATGGCATCGTAAAAACTTTATATGATAAAGAGCCTATTGAGTTTGATTTAAGCGAAAAATCTAGTCCTGAAGAATACTACAAAGCCTATCTTTCTTTATTACATCTTGATATTAAAGATAATGACTTATTCAAAAAGAATAGCGAAAAGTTTTTAGATTTAATTATTTTAGTTAGTCAAAAACTAACGGAACAACTACCTAAAGAAATAGCATACAATATTGAAATGACCGACTACATAAACAAGTTTGATTATTACTACTTTATAACTACAATGAAAGATATAATTGACGGAAACATAAAAGCAATAGCAAGTAATATGCTTATCAATAAAATAGTTATTGATTTAAAAGAGGCTTATGAATTGGTAGTTTTACAAACTGAAACGGAAGAACAAAAGCAAGCCAATTTTAAAAAGGCTTTTGATAAAGTACAAGCAATTATTGAAAGAAATAAAAATCTATACGAAAGGTTGAGTTAGTATGGCAATAAATGTTATTAAAAAATTAAACGAAGAAAATCAAACAAGAGCAAAGAATCGAAAAAACACAAGTGAAGAACAAACACTTATAAATAAAGCCAATGATTTTGTTAATACTTATATAATGCCTAAAATAAATATTTATGATTTAATAGGAACAACAAATAAAAAAGAAGAAATAATCTACTCGCAAAATATGACATCTTCGGCAGTAGATATGACAATATTATTCGCACAAGTAAACGAAGAAAACAAAGCCCCTAATATGTTAAAGGACGAAGAAATTGGCTTTTTAGATAAGGGAGATGTTAAACTTAAAAAAGATATAGCAAATAGAATAAGAGAAAGTGTTATAAAACAATTTACTTATAATACAAAAGTAAATGATTATATAAACAAATATATTGTACCTATGCTCGAAGAATTAAGCAAAGATAAAATAATAATCTATGATACTGAAAGCAAAGAAAAAGAAACAAGTCTTATGACAAATAACACAATGCAACTTGTAAAAAAATATATCTATCACGAAACGAAAGAAAGTATTGGCTTTTCTATATTCAAATACCTATATGACGAAGAATACACAAACGACTGGAACTTTTTATTTAATGATAATGAAAATGCAAAAAATGAGTTTGTTGGAATAGTCAAAGATTTTCTAATAAATAACTATAAAAAAATAGATGTCAAAAACATTGATAAGTTTGACATCGAGCAATACTTAAAGGCTAGCACTAAATAATGTGTTTTAAGCCTTTTTTGTTGCTTTAAATAAAAGTATTATAAAATATACCCCTCTAACTTTATCACTTAAATAGTAGGCAAATAAAAGCCCTTTTTGGCAATAAAAAAAGATGTACTACACATCTACTTATTTTCGTCTATTGGGACGAATAACTCTCTTATATCGATTTTTAAAATCTTGGCTATATGGTAAAGGCTACCAACGGAAGCCGTTTGAAACACTTTATCACTTTCTAAATTGCCAATAAAACTTAAAGCATAATTGCTCGCCTCGGCAAGTTTTTCTTGGGTAAAGCCTTTTTCTTTTCGTAGTCTTTTCAAATTTTGACCGATAATATAATAGATATAGTTTTCGTCTTTTTTGTTGTCCGTCATAGCCTCACCACCTCTCTATATAATTATCTCAAGAAAAATCGGCTTTCTTTATCTATCGTTCGTAGATAAAATGTGTTATAATAGAGATGTGGAAGAAAGGAGGTTTTATGTATGGCAATGATTAAGTGCAATGAGTGTGGAAAAGAAATGAGCGACCACGCAAAAATATGCCCTAATTGTGGTGTTGAAAACAATATAATGTTTTGCCCTGAGTGTGATAAACAATTAAGTCGTAAAGCAACAATGTGTCCTAATTGTGGGTATGCTTTTCAAACTAATAGCAACAATAAGACAACTGACGAAAGAGGCGAAAATTACAATATGGCTTTAGCCTCTCTTATATGTTCGTTCTTTGGTATCACATCAATAGTTAGTTTAGTTTTAGGTATCATTGTTTTAAATTCAAATAAAGGAAAACAAAATAGTGCTAAAACAATGGGGCTTATTTCCGTCATAATAAGTAGTGTCTTTTTATTCATAGGCTTTTTGTGGATAATTATATATTCAACATATTAAGGAGAGTGATTTTATATGATGTTTTTACCAATTTTAATTTGTGTAGTAGTAGCAATAGTTGTTGGTATTATAGTTGCTATTATTCTAAATAAGAAGAAATAAAGAAAGGAGCAAAAAATGGCTTTAATTAAGTGTACCGAGTGTGGCAAAGAAATGAGTGATACATTAAAAACTTGCCCTCATTGTGGTATTGAAATAAAAACAAAAAGAATTGAAAAGAAAAAAGGAAAAATTAGCAATATAGATATAGGAATAATAATTTTATTGAGCCTTTATACCCTTTGTATGATACCTAGTATTTTCCCTTTAACAATACAAACAATTTATAATATTACTAACATTGCAATTTTATGGTTAATTTTCTTTATGGCTAAAATGAAATTGCCAATTTTAAAAATCGTAGTAGGAATTGTTTTGACAATAAATATGATTACATATATTTTTTTACAACTTGGTTTTACTCTTAAATACTATGGAATATTAAAAGTATTGATGGATTTTATCAATAATTATACAATTTATATTTTATTATATTTAATGGTTTTAAGGAGCGAAAAAAATGGCTCTAATTAAATGTAAAGAGTGTGGCAAAGAAATAAGTGATAGTGCAAAGCGATGTCCTCATTGTGGTTTTGTTTATAAAAAAGAAAAAGCAAAAAAAGAAAAGTCAAAGGCTTTTAAAATTATTGTGCCGATTATTAGTGTTATTTCGGTATTTATAGTTGGCATAGTATCATTTATTTTGTTTACGGAAAGTATAAAGCATAAACAAGAGGAAAAACTACTTGATAAAATTGTTGGGACTTGGGAATATAGAAAAACATCAAAAACAAATGGTGGCATAAGTTATGATATTATAACTTTTTCTGAAAACAAAACATTTAAAAAAACAAGTGGTTTTATTTATCAAGGTAATGACGATTTTAAATACTCTTACAAAGGAAAAATAGATGTTTATGCAAATGAGGATAATGATATTTTCTTGTATATGGAAGAAGATACTGATTTTCACGAGCATTTTCAATACAATAATGATTATGACGAACTATATGAGAGGGACGATACTGACGGAAGCCTTAAACAATATTATAGAACTGACTAAATCAATATACGAGGTGGCGACCGATTTTTTGAAAAGTCAAGTACAAATTACTAAACTATACCCCCTCGTACGAGCGATATATAGCAATAATTAAGGGGCTGAGTAGAAATGAATAATTTCTATTCAGTTCTTTTTTAATTTATTCCAAAAAATAAAAAGTCCTGAAATCATAAGACTTCAAGACCAATTCGTGATACAATCTAATTGACGAAAGAAGATGTATCACATGGGATATTTTAACACAAAAAGACCAATTTTCATAGTCCCCTCAGTGAAATGCTGTGAGGAATTTGATAAAATTGATAAATTCCTTGAAATTTTGAATAACTCAGGAATAGGATTGATAATAAAAAACGTTCAAAGTGACGTTGGAAGAAAAGGATACAATCCATTTAATTTAATTGCAACTATTATTTATTGTTTTTCAAAATTTAAAGGTAGTTTACGAGAAATAGAAAATCTATGTCAATTTGATTTAAGAGTTATTTATTTAATGGAACAACAACAACCAAGTGACAGTTCAATAAAGGATTGCATTAATAAATATATAGTCCCTTATCAATATGAAATATTTACTATGATTACAAAAGCAATTATAGAAGATCTTAATGTTAATATAGATATTCAATATAATGATGGAACAAAAATAGAAGCAAATGCGAATAAATATAAATTTGTATGGAAGCCAACTACTTACCATAAAAAATTAGATATTAAGATTAAAGAACTATTACTTAAAATGGGAATTGAAATAAAAAATAAAATAAAATCATTTGAGTTAAATGAGCTAATAAAAGAGTATGTTGTAAGAGAAAATATAGATATTAATTCTATTCCCACGGGTAAAGGTAAACGATTAACTAAAGAACAAAGAAATTATAAATTAGCTTATCAATATTTAATCAAGTTACTTGAATACGAAGAAAAAGAAACAATATGTGGTGAAAATAGGAATTCTTATTACAAAACTGATAAAGATGCCACTGCGATGGTATTAAAGGAAGATTATTATTCAAAAAGCAGTCATGATTTTCATGCAGGATATAATATACAAGTAATGGTATCAAGTGGGTTAATAACAATGTATGGAGTATTTCAAAATCGAGATGATTTCTATACTTTTATCCCAATGAATGACCTATATTATAAATATTATGAAGAATATCCTAAAAATGAATGTGCAGATTCAGGATATGGAATGTATGAAAATTATCAATATATGAAAAATCACAATATAAAAAATTACGTTAAACATTCTACATGGAGTGGTGAAGCTGATGGAAAAAGGCCCCAATTATTTTATACTTTTAATGATGGAGTTATGTGTTTAAATACTTGTATCGGAGAAGAAATATCATTTGATGGTATTAGACATCAAAGATATAAAAATAGTAAACTTTATAAATTTGTTGGTTGTAACAATTGTAATTATTCTTATGTCTGTAAGAAAAACTTAAAAAATAAAAGCTACGATTATAGATTATATGAACTAGTACCAGAATATGAATTATTAAAAGAAGAAGCTAGAAAAAATTTACAAAGTCCAAGAGGAATAGAAATAAGAATAAACAGAAGCATCCAAGTAGAAGGTGCATTTGGACAAATAAAAAATAATATGAATTATGATAGAATAAGAAGACGAGGTTTAAATAAAGTTTCTTGTGAGATTATGCTTATGTGCTTAGGTGCCAACATAAGAAAATATTTTTCTACTTTAGATGGCAATAAATTAAAAGGTAATTATTGGGATACACCAAACAATTTAAACTTCGAAAAATTTCCTTTTCCAAAGCAAAAAAAGAACTGAATAGAAATTATTCATTTCTACTCAGCCCCTTTTTATATTGTCAATAGATTTCAAGCTGGAATACTTGCACGATACAAGATGTTTGGTTTTAGATGTATCTTTTTATTGCTTGCTTGTAAATCTTTGCTATAAGCCTTTTATATGCGAATATAAGGGGCTTTTTATGTGCTTATAAATGCCTCTTTTGTTTGCACTAGATAAGTAAGGTATGTTTTGTGTATTTTTAGTTGCATTTATTCTCTTTTAAGTAAGGGGTAGTTAAATCACTACTCTTTAGATTAAAGGAGGTGTGTGTATATGAAATTTTACACAACAAAGGAAATAAGTTGTATTCTTGGGGTTAATGTTAAGACTATTCAAAAGTTAATACGAGAACATAAACTCGAGGCTTTTAGAGTTGCTAATCGTTATCTAGTTAGTGAAAGCACTTTAAAAGAATACATCGAAAATAAAAAAGTCTAATCTTAACAACGACTAGCAACACTTTATAAAATGACAATGAAAGAAAAAATCTATATGGAGGGTTATATATGAAACAAACTGACAAGATAGGTTTTGAGGACATCTTCGACTTGCAAGATATTGAAAAGGTTTTCGAACAAACGATAGAATATGACATCTTAAAACTTATGGAACAATGGGAAAAAGAAAGTAAGGAAAAGGAAGAAAGAAAAAAGACTTTTTCCTACCCACTACAAAAGGACGAGCAAGACTTATACATCGAAAAAATTGTCCGTCAAGTTATACAAGAAGAAATACAAAAACTTGCACGAGGGCAAGGTATATTTGGGGAAAAGTTTTATAGGGCTTTAGAGTATCAAGGCTTTGAAAGAAATTGTCCTACTTGTTGCTACAATGCTAATAGAGATTATTGTAAAATTGATTAAATACTAGAACAATAAAAGAAGAAATGCAATAAACATCTCTTTTAGCCTTTATTTAAAAGAAAAATTGAGTTTTTAATGGGTACGAATTTTCGTGGGTAAACTACTTTTTCGACCACGAATTTTCGCTCTTATAGGGGGTTAAGATATGTGATAAACTATGAAGATTATACAAGAGTTCTAGCCAACTTGGAAACAGGAGAAACAACTTATCTAAATAGAAACGATAGGTTTTACATAATTAGTGCTAAAACAATAGAATATTTAAGCAAGACAAAAGAAATAAACAAAGGTAAAAAATTTAATAAGTCAATGGACTTGCCTTTTCGTATGATAGCACAATGTAATTTAACAAAAAGTTCATACGATATTTTAATGGTTATGCTTTCCTCTCTTGGTTGGGGTACATATAGTGGCTTTATTATAAAAATGAAAAATAAACATTTTGACGGGTTTATGAATAGTAAGGAAATACAAGCCTTAACTTTATGTAGTGATACATCTTTTAGGGACGGAATTAAACAACTTGAAAATGAAGAAATTATAAAAAAAGTACCCGCGATTACAGGTAGAGGCAACAATTTTATATTAAACCCTTTTATTGCCACCCACGATAAACGAGTACCAACTAAAATTTTTAAATTATTTGAAAATTCAAAATTTAATTATACAAACGAACACTCTCAATTAAGTAGTAGCGAATTGAAAGCAAGAATAATGGAAGAAAAAAGAAAGACACAAGAACAAATTTATGAAGAAATGAAAAGTATTGAATTTATTGATAGTATAAATTTAGAATAAGAAAAGAGATAAACTTTATTTTTGGTCTATCTCTTTTTTACCACTTATATAGGCACGAATAATTTGTACTTGTACTTGGTTGTGTGCTTGTAAATCTAACGCAAATTTTCGTTTTAATTTTTCGGCGTGCTTTTTCAAAAGTTTTCTATCTTTTTTCGATAGTTCGCACTCGTCAAGTATTTGGTTAGTAAATGCAGTTTCAATTATTGTGTCTTTCATTTCTTCGGTAATAGTAAACCTTAAATCTTTTAAATTTTCAAAATCTTGTTCGTTCATTTTTTGCTCCTATCTAATTTTTTTATTTGCTCCTTTAAATGTTTTATCAAATATTCAATTTTAGATAGAGATTTTTTTAAAAGGTGCCGTGTGGGTGCCGTAATTGGTGCCGTCTTATGATAAATTATGATACTTTGTGATAAGTTTATATTTTTTTAAAATTTGTATTTATACAAAATTTTTTTCATTTTTACATCAAATTTTGATGTCATTTTTTTCATAAAATTTTTAAAATCAAAAAATAAAAATTCCTAACAAACCCTTATAATTGCTAGGAATTTTACTTATCAAATATGGTGGACCGTTAGGGATTCGAACCCTAGACCCATCGATTAAGAGTCGATTGCTCTACCAACTGAGCTAACGGTCCATATTTTTGTGCCTTTTAGCACGAGCAACTGATTAAGAGTCAGTTGCTCTACCAACTGAGCTAACAGTCCATAAGTAGTAATATTAAATTACTACTATAGTATATCATATTTTAAAAAAAATACAATAACTACTTTTAAAATCATGATTCAAACTTATTACATTTTTTTTACATGATTTTCAGAATAAAATTTTTCTTTTCTATTACTAAGAATTAATTCATATATTTTATCACTGATAATTGGTCTCATTTTACTAATTAAAGTATTATTTCTAGTAGGATGAACTCTATTAGTTAATAATATAATCGCTATATTGTTTTTTCTATCTATAGATATACTTGGTCCTGTAAATCCATTAAATGAAATTGCATTCTGATTCTCTATAACTATTGAATTATTTCCAACAAACCAACTAAATGACCTCTTCTCTGTACCATCTATAACATTTCCTTCATACCAACTTTCAATTGTTGATTCGCTTAAATATTTCTTATTTTTAAATTTTCCATTATTTAAAATCATTTGTGAAAATTTAATTAAATCTTCTATATTAGAAAAAACTCCAGCATGTCCAGCTATACCTTCCATAGACATAGCCTTTTCATCATGTACTACTCCTCTTACAACGCCTCTTTCTTTTGTTATTTCAGTTGGAGCGACTAAGAATTTATTTTTTGGATTAAAACATGTATTATTCATTTCAAGTAAATCTGTAACTTCTTCTTTAAATACCTTATCAAGTGGTTTATTACATATTTTTTCTATTAATAATCCAAGTAACATGTATCCAATATCAGAATATAAAAACGTGCCTTTTGGATTAATTTTATCCATTGTATATAAAATATTTATTGCATCTGTTTTTGGAATTATATCTTTAAAAGAAAAATCAGCAGGTAATCCTGATGTATGAGTTAATAAATCATATATCGTAATATCATCATATTTAAAAGCTTTCAAATATTTTTGAACTTTATCATTTAAATTTAATAATCCCCTTTCATATAATCTAAAAATAATTGATAATGTACAAACTACCTTAGTTAAAGATGCTATATCATACATTGTATTTATATTATTATCTTCAAATTGCTCTATTAGTTTATCTTCCTTTAAACCATATTTTGCTTTTAATCCTATTGACCCTGTATATATTGTTTTATTATCTATAACTGCATAATTAACTCCACAAGTTGCATCTTTAAGTACCAATTCACTAATAATTTCTTTCAGTTTTTCATTCACTTAATACCACCAAAAATATTATACACCACTCAAATTTAAAATCAACTGATACTTAAAAAGGGGCTGAGTAGAAATGAATAATTTCTATTCAGTTCTTTTTTAATTTATTCCAAAAAATAAAAAGTCCTGAAATCATAAGACTTCAAGACCAATTCGTGATACAATCTAATTGACGAAAGAAGATGTATCACATGGGATATTTTAACACAAAAAGACCAATTTTCATAGTCCCCTCAGTGAAATGCTGTGAGGAATTTGATAAAATTGATAAATTCCTTGAAATTTTGAATAACTCAGGAATAGGATTGATAATAAAAAACGTTCAAAGTGACGTTGGAAGAAAAGGATACAATCCATTTAATTTAATTGCAACTATTATTTATTGTTTTTCAAAATTTAAAGGTAGTTTACGAGAAATAGAAAATCTATGTCAATTTGATTTAAGAGTTATTTATTTAATGGAACAACAACAACCAAGTGACAGTTCAATAAAGGATTGCATTAATAAATATATAGTCCCTTATCAATATGAAATATTTACTATGATTACAAAAGCAATTATAGAAGATCTTAATGTTAATATAGATATTCAATATAATGATGGAACAAAAATAGAAGCAAATGCGAATAAATATAAATTTGTATGGAAGCCAACTACTTACCATAAAAAATTAGATATTAAGATTAAAGAACTATTACTTAAAATGGGAATTGAAATAAAAAATAAAATAAAATCATTTGAGTTAAATGAGCTAATAAAAGAGTATGTTGTAAGAGAAAATATAGATATTAATTCTATTCCCACGGGTAAAGGTAAACGATTAACTAAAGAACAAAGAAATTATAAATTAGCTTATCAATATTTAATCAAGTTACTTGAATACGAAGAAAAAGAAACAATATGTGGTGAAAATAGGAATTCTTATTACAAAACTGATAAAGATGCCACTGCGATGGTATTAAAGGAAGATTATTATTCAAAAAGCAGTCATGATTTTCATGCAGGATATAATATACAAGTAATGGTATCAAGTGGGTTAATAACAATGTATGGAGTATTTCAAAATCGAGATGATTTCTATACTTTTATCCCAATGAATGACCTATATTATAAATATTATGAAGAATATCCTAAAAATGAATGTGCAGATTCAGGATATGGAATGTATGAAAATTATCAATATATGAAAAATCACAATATAAAAAATTACGTTAAACATTCTACATGGAGTGGTGAAGCTGATGGAAAAAGGCCCCAATTATTTTATACTTTTAATGATGGAGTTATGTGTTTAAATACTTGTATCGGAGAAGAAATATCATTTGATGGTATTAGACATCAAAGATATAAAAATAGTAAACTTTATAAATTTGTTGGTTGTAACAATTGTAATTATTCTTATGTCTGTAAGAAAAACTTAAAAAATAAAAGCTACGATTATAGATTATATGAACTAGTACCAGAATATGAATTATTAAAAGAAGAAGCTAGAAAAAATTTACAAAGTCCAAGAGGAATAGAAATAAGAATAAACAGAAGCATCCAAGTAGAAGGTGCATTTGGACAAATAAAAAATAATATGAATTATGATAGAATAAGAAGACGAGGTTTAAATAAAGTTTCTTGTGAGATTATGCTTATGTGCTTAGGTGCCAACATAAGAAAATATTTTTCTACTTTAGATGGCAATAAATTAAAAGGTAATTATTGGGATACACCAAACAATTTAAACTTCGAAAAATTTCCTTTTCCAAAGCAAAAAAAGAACTGAATAGAAATTATTCATTTCTACTCAGCCCCTTTTTAATCCTTTAATTCCTTTTAAACCTTTAACACCTTTTGTACCATTAAAATTACTTAATATGTTTGTTTCAAAAGATGAAACTTTTTTACTTCTATTTTTATAATCTTTAATAGCTAAAGTTATCATTTCATCTAAAAGTTCAGTATAACTTTTTCCAATTGGTTCCCATAAATAGAAAGATAAAGAACCTGGTATTGTATTTGGTTCATTTACATAAACCTTTTTATCTTTTTTATCAATCATAAAATCTATTCTACAAACACCACTTAAATTTAACGCTCTAAATACTTCTTTTGAATATTCAATAACTTTTGTTTTTTCTTCCTTTGTAATACGGGCAGGTATTATTCTTTTTGCGCTTGCCATACCTTTAGAACCCATATTTATTTTTCCTTTTACTTTAGAAGAACCAATATATTTATCAGCATATGTTAAAAATTCTTTTGTACTCATAACTTCTTCTATTTCACTAGTAGTTTGATGTTCATAATTTCCAAGTACAGAACAATTAACTTCTATCATATCACTAACAACTTTTTCTACAACTATTTTAGTATCATATTTAATTGCTTCCATTATCGCTTCTTCTATTTTTTCTTTAGAATCAACAAATTTAATACCTACACTACTACCTAAATTAGCTGGTTTTACAATTACAGGATATTTTAGTTTTTGAATATTTTTTAAAATTGTTTCAGAATCATTCATATATTCTGTATCATAAAACCAAGTATATGGAACAACAGATAATCCAACAGATTCAAATATTTGTTTCATAATAACCTTATCTTGACCTATAGCAGAACCTATTACTTTACTACCTACATAAGGTATTCCTATTGTATCTAAGTAACCTTGTAAAGTTCCATCTTCTACATTATTTCCATGTACTATTGGAAATGCAATATCTAATTGTTCTACATCTTTTCTAAACATTCCATTTGTTTTTATTAAATAAAATCCATCTTCTCTTTTACATAAAGTAACTTTTGAAGCGTATCTTTTTAATAAATCCATATCTTTATATATTTCAATATCCATAAGCATTTTACCTGTATACCAAATTTTTTCTTTTGTAATATATATAGGTACTACTTCGTACTTTTCTTGGTCAATATGATTCATTGCTTGAATTGCAGAAATAACACTTACTTCATGTTCAACTGTGTCTCCTCCAAAAATTATTCCAACTTTAATTTTCATAAAACTACTCCTTTTCATTAAATATATCTGGTAAATCGTTTTCTAAAAGCACATATGTTTCTTTTCCACTTAATTGTTGCATTAGTGGGAATGCTTTTTTTACATCATTTAATATGTGAATATGTTTTTTATCATATTTTTTTTCTATTAATCCATCATATATAGGTTTTGTTTGTTCTTCTCCTATTAATATAACTTCATCACATACTTCACTTATATTTTCACCAAATTGTTTATTTATATTATATTGTTCTTCACCTAATTCAATCATTCCAGGCGTTACTATTATTTTTTTTCCTTTCATTAAATCCAATACTTCAAGTGCCATTTTAGAGCCAACAGGATTTGAATTATAAGCATCATCTATTATATTAATATTTCCCATTTTCTTTAATTCTAATCTATGTTCTACTGCTTTTACCATTTTTACTGCTCTTATTAATTCATCTATAGTTATTCCTAAGTTTTTACCTAAAAGTACTGCCGCTAAAATATTATATATATTAGCTTGTCCTAATAATTTTGTTTCAAATTTATATGCTTTTTTATCTCCTTTAAAGTGTGCATCAAAACTCATTCCACTGCTTGATAATTTAATATTATCAGCATATAAATCAACTTTTTTATTATTAATTCCTATCATAAGTATTTTACAATCGTTTTTTATTTTATAATTTAATTGATATTCATCATCACCATTTAAAATACCTATTCCATCACTAGGTAATGATTCTATAAGTTCAAATTTACCTTTACATATATTTTCTCTACTTCCAAATGTTTCTAAGTGAGCAGTTCCTATAGTAGTTATAATACCATATTTAGGCTTAACAAAATCACAAAGTATTTTTATTTCGCCCATTCTAAATGCTCCCATTTCTACTATAAATGTGTCTGTAAATTTATCTAAATATTCATTTATTGTTCTCATTATTCCATATGTTGTATTGAAGTTTTTAGGTGTTGGTAAAGCATTATATCTTACATTTAAAATATCCGATAGTATATTTTTACTACTTGTTTTACCATAACTTCCTGTAATTCCTATAACATTCATATTATTCATTGATTTTAATTTTTTTGATGCTTTATTTTTATAGTAATAATAAACACATTTTTCTGCTGGTTTATTTATAATGTTGGCTAAATAAACTATATAATAATTAAAGTAAGCTAAAATACCCAATATTATATAATATATATTTAATGAATAATCAAAATAATTAAAACACATTATTACTACTGGTATTAAATATATAAGTGTTATCGTAAATAATAATCTTTTTACTCTACTTGTATATTTAAGTGGTATTTTTACTTGTTCTTTTTTTCTATTTAAAATAAATAAACAAATCAAATAAAATGTTGCCCATGAAACTATTTGTATTTCTGTATTACCAAAAAATCCTATAATTATTACTATTAAAAATAACATATCAAAGTTTAAAAAAACTTTTTCTTTATTGTTATTTATCCATTTTATATATCTATTTCCATCATTATACCAATTTTGTTGCAATGAGTGTAATGCTTTAGATGATTTTAAATATATATATAAGAAAAATGTTATCAAACTAAATAAAAAATAATTCATACTATCCTCCTAAAAAACTATTTAAAATGTTTATTGTTTGTTCTAACCTTTCTAAGTATGCATAATGAGTACAACCTTCATATTCTATTAAAGCACAATCTGAAATTAATTTTTCTAATTTTCTTCCTAAATCAATAGGAACTGCTTCATCTAATGTTCCCCATATTAAAAGTGTTGGAACTTTTATTTTTTTTACATCTTCTGTTATATCTAAATTAACTGTTTCTACTAATATTTTTCTCATCATTTCTGATGCATTTCTATAATCAGTTGAACCTATGTGTTTTTTAGCAAATCCTTCTAATTTATTTACTACAGGTACTTTTTTTAATCCTTTAAGTACTTTTGTTTTTAATGACAATTTTTGTACTTCTTTTGTATAAGGGCTTCCAAATAATACTATTTTTTCTGTTTCATACATACTTGAATAAAGTAAAGTTATTTTCCCACCAAATGAATGACCTATCATTATAGGTTTTTTTACTTTTAAGTAATTTAATAATTCATGTACACATTCGACATAATCTTTTATTTGCCATACATAAGTAGGTTCTAAACTTTCTCCAAATCCTGGTAAATCAATTATTATTACATTGTATTTATTTTGTAGAGCATCTCCAATTGGTTTCATCATTTCTATATTTTGTCCCCAACCATGTAATAAAACAACTGTTTTTCCTTCTTTATTTCCATAATTTATATAATTAACATCTGTATTCATTATTTGCTTTATCATTAGTTTCACCATCTCTATTATACACTATTTAAAAATTTATTAAAAGAAAAAACACATGTTTTATGTGTTCTTTATATTATTTTACATTTTTGGCTATTTTCCATTCTTCTTATTAATTGCATTTTTACTTCATCACTACATACTAATTTATTTATATCAAAATTATCTGGTAATTCTAAACCTCTGGCACTTGTTAAACTATCTAAATATAAATATCCACCTATATGGCTTGGTAAATTCAAGCCTTCGGCACTTGTTAAACTATCTAAATATAAATCTCCACCTACATGACTTGGTAATTTTAAACCTTCGGTAATTGTTAAACTATGCAAATTTAAATATCCACCTATATAGTTTGGCAACTTCAAGCCGTCAGCACTTGTTAAACTATTCAAATTTAAATATCCACCTACATATTCTGGTAATTTTAAACCTTTGGCTCTTATCAATCTTTCTAAATTTAAACTTCCGTCTATACGATTTGGTAAATTCAATTCTTCCACACTTGTTAAACTGTTTAAATATAAACCTCCACCTACATGTTCTGGTAATTTTAAACCTTTGGCTCTTATCAATCTTTCTAAATTTAAACTTCCGTCTATACGATTTGGTAAATTCAATTCTTCCACACTTGTTAAACTGTTTAAATATAAACCTCCACCTACATGTTCTGGTAAATTCAAGCCTTCGGCACTTGTTAGATTATGTAACCTTAAATTTCCACCTACATGTTCTGGCAATTTTAATCCTTTAGCATTTCTTATATTTTCTAAATCTAAGTCTCCATAATGATATTTTATATTTCCACTTAATGCTTCTTCTTTTGTAAGAGATATTTCTTCTTCTTTACAATCAAGTGCACTTGCTAAATCTTTTCTTATATTTCTAGTATCTGTTATCTCTTTTATTCTTGGGTCTTCTTCATAGCCAAATCCTATTATTATATCATCTATCTCATATAAAAATCTTAAATCTTCTTTTGTTAATTCTACTTTATTTTTCCATTTTGTATATACATATGTAAGCATTTCCATATCTTTTACTTTTTTTAAATATTCTTCTTTATCTGGAAATTCATTTAGTTTTTCTTTTACTACTTTTTCCATATTGGATTCTATATTTTGATCTTTTGCTACCCCTCTTATTTCACCTATTTTATTATTTTCCATCCTTATAGCTATTCTCGGTATTGTGAATTTTCCCTCTTTATCTTTTGTATAATATACATAGAAATCTCCTCCATTTATATGTGTTCTTGCTGTTTCTATTCCTCCTGCTGTACACCAACCTGTTCCTTTTCCATGTACATCATTAAATAATATTTCTGGATCACTTCCTTGATTATATTTTTTCCATACTCCTTCTTCTGAGTTTGACTTTTCTTTATTTATTTCATCTAATTTCTTTGTTATATATGAATATATTTTTGTAAAACTTCCATTATTTAATAATTTTTCTAATTCTTTATCTAGTATTTCTTCTTTTTTAAATAATTTTATAAGCTCTGAATATAACATTGCAACTGCTTCTCTATTTATTTCTATAAATGGTTTTGTTGTACTTGATGTCCTTTTTGTATATTCTCCTTTTTCTTTATCATATTCTCCTAATTTTAACATTCCTTGAAATGTATAATATTTAAACCATGTTGGATAATAAGATGTTTCTTCACTTGTAAAATATTCTAACCATCTATCTATTGAATCTTCTTGCTCTTTTATTATTGTTTCTATTGCTTGGTTCTTCAATTGTTCATTATATTTTATATGACCATATCCTCTTTCTAAGGCTATTCTTTCTTCTAATCTAAAATATGAATCCGGTACATTTTCCTTTTTTATTACATATTTATCATAATAGTATTTTTTTAATAAACTTAATTTATTTTTATCTACTGCTTTTTTTGTAACATTTTCTATTCTATCTATATATCTTTCTACTTTTTTATTTTTATCATCGCTTGGTTTTGCTGTATGCATTACTTCTTCTTTTAAATGTAAATCTTTATATATTTTATTTAAAAACTCTATCCCACTATTTTCCATAACCTAGCCTCCATTATCAATTTTATTATAACATTTTTAACTCTATTGTCAAAAAAAAATGTGTTTAACACATTTTTACATTTCCATATTTGAAATATATTTCATACATTCATCATCAAGTGCTTTTATAAGTTCGTCTACAGTTTCAAAATCATTCATTCTAACTCCACTTGCAAACTTATGACCTCCACCACCAAAGGATGCAGCAACCTCATTTACAACAGGGCCCCTAGACCTTATAGAACCTCTTATAAATTCATTTGTCTTATCTTCTGTAAATACTGCCCAAGTTATAAAATCTTCTATATAATTAAAATTATTTACCATATTTCCTGCTGTTGCAGCATCAACATCATATTTTTTTAAAATATCATCTGTAAGTTTTATATAAGCAAATTTATTTTCAGTTACAACTAAATTATTTATAATATAACTTTGAAATTTTAATTCTTTTAAATTTCTTAAATATAAATTTTCATATAAAGATGTAAAATTAATATTTGTTTTTTTAATTAATTTAGATATAAGGTCAAATGTTTTTGGTGTTGTATATGAAAACATAAATCTATTTGTATCAGCAACAATACCAATATATAACTTTTCTGCTGCTTCTTTAGTTATTTTAAGTTTCATATCAAATACAAAATCAATTATTATTTGACTAGCGCTACTTGATTTATCATCTATATACTCTATATCACAAAATTTTTCAACAAAAGGGTGATGGTCCATCTTAATTTTTTTAGAAAACTTTGATGGATCCACACCATCTACTCTTTTTTTATCTGGAGTATCAGTAACAATTAATAACGAATTTTCATACATATCATCTGTAAATTTATCAAGAGCTCCTAAAAATTTAAATCTACTTGCAGGCATTCCTACTGCATATACCTTTTTTGAAGGAAAATTATTTATTATTATATCTCTTAGAGCTATTTGACTAGCAAGTGCATCAGGGTCTGCTCCTACATGCCTCGCAATTACTATTGTTTCATATTTTTTTATTTGTTTTAATATTTCCTTATATATTCTTTTTGACATTTTTTATTCCTTCTACTTTATAAAATCATATGTATCTCTTGCTATCATAACTTCTTCATCTGTAGGAATTACATAACAAGGAATTTTAGAATCTTCAGAACTTACTCTTACTTCTTTACCCCTTAATGAATTATTTTCATCATCTACTTTAACACCAAGTACACTTAATCCATTCATAATATCTTTTCTTGTATCTTTAGATTTTTCTCCTATTCCAGCTGTAAATATAATTGCATCACAGCCACCTAATTCAACATAATACTTAGCTATATAATCAATTATTCTTCTTACAAACATTTTATGAGCAAGAATACATCTTTCATTTCCATCTTCAATACCTTGTTCTATATCCCTAGAATCACTACTTACACCACTTATTCCAAGTAGGCCACTTTGTTTATTCATAATATTATCTATTTCTTTAGTAGATAAACCTGCTTTATCCATTATATATGGAACAATTGTTGCATCTATATCACCACAACGACTTCCCATTATAAGTCCAGCATTAGGCGTTAAACCCATAGAAGTATTGATACATTTTCCATTTTTAACAGCACTTATACTTGCACCATTTCCTATATGACAAGTTATTAATTTAGTATCATTTCTTCCTAATATTTCATTTGCTCTTAATGATACATATTTATGACTTGTACCATGTGCCCCATACTTTCTTATTCCATACTTACTACACCAATCATATGGTAAAGCATAAAGATATGTTTCTTCTTCCATTGTTTGATGAAAAGCAGTATCAAATACTACTGTTAATAAAGCTTTTGGAAATACTTCTTGTTCTGCTCTTATTCCAACTATTGCAGCAGGATTATGTAAAGGAGCAAGTGCACTTAATTCGTCTATTTTTGAAATAACTTCTTCATCTACAACAACTGATGAATCAAAATAACTTCCACCTTGTACTACTCTATTTCCAATTCCTTTTATTTCTTCTAATGAATCTACAATATTATTATTTAGTAATTCATCTACTAATATTTTAAATGCTTCTTTATGATTTTCTAAATCAACTTCTTTTTTTATCTTTTCTCCATTTATTTTTATTGTATAAAAACTTTCTTTTATTCCTATTCTTTCAAATACCCCTGATATTAAAACTTTTTCTTCTGGCATTTCATAAAGTTGAAACTTTAATGATGAACTACCTGTATTTACTGATAATATTTTCATATTCTTCCTTCTTTCTATAAATCATACTCAAAAACTTTACAATTTGGAACATCAAAATTTAAGAAATCTTCATCTTCACTATAAGAAGAAATAACAAAGTGAAGTGCCCTTACTGTTGCACCATGTGAAACAATTAATATTGTTTTATCACTATATTTTTGTTTTAATTCTTCTATAAAACTTTTAACTCTTTTAAACAAATCTTGTACTGGTTCTACTCCATTATCACCATGATTTGCTTTGTAATCCCAATATTTTTTACTATCGTAAAGTATATTTGATTTTCCTTCAAATTGTCCCATTTTTCTTTCTATTAATCTATCATCTATAATTGGGTCTTTACCTGATATTATTTTAGCAGTTACAACTGCTCTTTCAAGTGGGCTTGAAAAACACAAATCAAACTTACCTTCTAGTTTTTCTTTTAACATTTCTGCTTGTTTTAATCCAATTTCATTTAATGGTATATCAGTTGAACCTTGCATTTTTCCTAAAACATTCCACTCTGTTTTTCCATGTCTTACTATATATATTTTCAATTTTTAATCCTTTTCTGGTCTCATTAATGGGAACATTACAACATCTTTTATATTTTCACTATTAGTTAAAAGTTGAATTATTCTATCTATTCCCATACCCCAACCTGATATTGGTGGCATTCCATATTCCATAGCCCCTATATAATCATAATCCATATCCATTGCCTCTTCATCACCTTGTGCTTTTAAATTTGCTTGTTCAATTAGTTTTCTTTCTTGTTCCTGTGGGTCAACTAATTCTGAATAACCATTTACTATTTCTGCTCCATTTATAACAAGTTGAAATCTATCTGAAATATTTTTGTTTTCATCATTAGTACGAGCTAAAGGAGAAAGTGATGATGGATGTTCTGTTAAATATACAGGTTCTATCATATGAGGACGAGCAACTTTTTTATAAAGGTAATCAACTAAATTACCATATCCTAAATTTTCTATTGGTGTTTCACTTTCTAATTCTATTTTTTCTTGTTTTATTTTTTCTAATAATTTTTCTTTAGTATTATATTCGTTTATATCTATATTTGCATATTTTATAATTAGTTCTCTAAATGATACTTTTTTCCATTCTCCACTTATATCTATTTCTTTATCACCTATTTTAATAACTAATGTACCAAAAATGTTTTTAATTATTGTTTGTAACATATTTTGAATTAATTTCATGTTATCTTTATAATTATAATATGCTTGATAACATTCTATCATAGTAAAATCTTGTAAATGTGCTGCATCCATTCCTTCGTTTCTAAAGCAACGAGCAATTTCATATACTTTTGGAATTCCTGCAATAACTGCTCTTTTCATATAAGTTTCAGGAGCAATTCTTAAATAAACGTCTAAATCAAGTGCATTATGATGTGAAATAAATGGACGAGCAACTGCTCCACTTGGTTTATTATTTAATATAGGTGTTTCTATTTCATAATAACCTAAATTATCTAAGTAATTTCTTAATTCTCTTATAAATTTAAATCTAATTAAAAATCTGTTTCTTGTTTCTTCATTCATTATCATGTCTACATAACGATTTCTATAACAAAGTTCTGGGTCTTGTAATCCATGAAATTTTTCTGGAAGTGGTTTTAAGGCTTTACCTAAAAACTCAAAAGAATCTGCTCTTAATGTTTTTTCTCCAGTATGTGTTGTAAACATTTCTCCTTTTGCTCCTATAAAATCTCCTACATCTATATTAGATTTAAAAAATTCGTATTTTTCTTCTCCAACTAAATCAATTTTTATTGATATTTGTAAGTCTGATTCTATATCTCTTATTTTTAAGAAACTTAATTTACCCATTTTACGCATAAAAACAATTCTTCCAGCAACAGATACATCTTTTGTTCCATCTTCTAATTGTGATGCTTCTTTTAAACTTGCATTTACCTCATATCTTTCTGGATATGGATTACAAAAATTTCTAATTTCTTCTACTTTTTGTCTTCTAACTAATTCTTGTTCACTAAACTCTCTCATATTCTACCTCCATTTGTTCATCTATAACATGTGTTTTTGTTATTATATCTTGTAAACCTCTTTTATCTTTTCTTATTATAATCATAAAGATACTTATAATTATTAGTGTTATTTGCGCGAAAGCCAATATTGAAACTATTGTAAAGTACTCAAATCCTGATAATAAAAATACTAAACAAAATGAAAGTAATGTATTAAGTAAACCATTTACTATAATATTTCTTACTATCAAGTCGTTTGCGCCTAAATATTCTTTATCATCTCTTACAATACGAATTTTAAATATTTTTTTACCTAATGTTTGTCCTTTTTGATAAAGTGGTAAAACTACAAAGTACAAAATAATTATAACACAATTTATTATATTTATCATAAAGTTTTCTTTGTCTAATGAAAGTGTCAAATCTGCTACTCTATTATAATAAGTCATAATATCTTCATTATTTGTAATTGTGCTTTCATTTAAAGATAAAAATTGTTCTGTAAGTCTATTTGCATTTTGTGTTGTAAATACAATACTTATAAAACTCATTATTATACTTACAAGCGCAATATCAATTAAATATGCTCCTCCTCTTTTTAAAAAACTAGCATTCATATTTATTCCTCCTCATATTCATTTAAAATACTTATAAGTTCTTCTTTTGTTTTTACTTTATTTATAAGTTGTTTTATTTTAGATGTATTAGGAATTCCTTTTAAATACCAGCAAGCATGTCCTCTCATTTCAAGTAAAGCAACTTTCTCATCTTTTATTTCTAGTAAATAATTCATATGTTTTTTTATCATTTCTATTTTTTCTTTTATTGTTATACTAGTTGGTAAAATTCCTTTTTCTAAATAATCAACAGTTTGTTTTATTAACCATGGATCACCTAAACATGCACGCCCTATCATTATGGCATCACAATTTGTTTGTTCTAACATTTTTTTAGCGTCATAGCATGTTTTTATATCTCCATTACCAATTACTGTTATTTTAACATTTTCTTTTACTTCTTTTATTATATTCCAATCTGAAAGGCCACTATATCCTTGTTTTCTTGTTCTAGGGTGAATTGTTACTGCACTTGCTCCTGCTTTTTCTATCGTTTCTGCAACTTCTTTTGCATTTATATGTTCTTCGTCCCAACCACTTCTAATTTTAACTGTTACAGGTACATTTACGCTTTTTACTACTGATGAAACTATTTGTTCTATTTTTTTTACATCTTTTAGTAAGGCACTACCGGCTTGTGATTTTAGTGCGACTTTAGGAACAGGGCAACCCATATTTATATCTATAAATACATTTTTATATAATTTTGTTACTATTTTAGCAGCTTCTGATAAAACTTGTGGATTCGAGCCAAATAATTGTACTCCAACAGGTATTTTTAATTTTTCTATACCTTTTAGCATATCAAGTGTTTTTTGATTGTTTCTAATTATAGCTTCTGCACTTATAAGTTCTGTATAAACTAATGAAGCACCCATTTCTTCAACTATTTTCATGAAAGCATAATTAGATATGTCTGCCATAGGTGCGAGAACAACTTTATTTTTTAAATCAATATTACCTATTTTAAAATCCAATTTAATCACCCTTTAATATATAAATTTATATTACAAATATTAATTTTTATAAATTTATTTATTAACTTATTTGATTATATTATATTTTATATTATTTTACAAGGTGAAATAATATAAAAAAAAGATAAAATTAAATTGTTTTTTGTTTAGTTTTATCTTTTTTATTTTCCAATTGTTTTATATATAATCTTAATTTTTCTAATGTATTTTTATTAGGATTTGAAAATTCTTCAATATCTATACCTAATTCTTCTATGGATGGAATACCTGCTTGTATCCATAATTGTACAAATTGTTCTTCTAATGTTGTAATTCCTATTTCATCATTTTTAATTTCATCAATAAGTTCATCAATTGGGCTTTTTTCTTTTTTTATCAATTAAATCACCTTCTTTATTACAAAGTATTTGCAATCATATGCACAGTTTTCTTTTATATAAGTTTTTAAATTTGAAATATTATTTATTTCACTACATTTTGTATTGTTACTTTCATAAAATCCTTTTAATCTTAATTTACCATATGCCCAATCTCCTACTACATAGTCATAGTCATAAAAATAGTCTGTAAATTTATTTTCTAATTCATTAAGAACAAATCCATCTTTATAATTTTCGATTAATTCATATTGTAAATCATCTAATTTGATTTTCTTACTCATTATTATCACCTATTTTGACAAATAAATCATCAAATATTTTAAGAAGTTCTTCTTTTTGTTCTTCTGTTAATGGTACATAAGGGTCTGTTTGAGTTGAAACTGTACTTAAATGATGTCCTATTATTTTTCCATCTTTAACAAAATATACATCTGGTACATATAAGGTTAAATCTCCATTAGCATTAGTTTCTAAATAGTCTTTTAAAGTATCTATTAATTTACTATGTTCTTCATCACTTACTTCTCTAGGATTAAGATAATATATTGTATCTATATCATTGTTTTTTGCGAATTCAAGTAATACAGGCAACATATTTCTACACCATGGACAACCTGGGAATCCAAAGTATACAATTCCTGTTTTATTTTCTAAAACATCAAATATTTCATTTATAGTTGCGTATTTTATTGGATTTTGTTCTGATATTTGCATATTTACACTTGAAGAGTTTAGTTCTTCATATTCTTGTTTAAATCTTTGGGCATCTGTCATATTAGATAATTGTTGTTCTTTATATTTTTCATTTGTTACTGAACACATATCTTTAATTAATGATGAATAAGTTAAACTATCTTGGCTAATTTCATTTATTTCAAAATCTGTTACTATTATATTATCTTTATCAATACCAAATTGTATTAATATATTACTTGATTCATCATTATTTGATTTGCTTTCTACATTATAAACATAGTATCCTTTATCACTTGTTTCTGACTCCCATTTTGGATTTTCCATGTAATTATTTACTAATTCTTCGATTGTATAATCTTGACATTCATTAAGATAACCTTTTTTAACTTTTTCTATTTCATTTTTTGCGCAACCAGAAAGTAATAGGATTGTACAAATTAATGTAATAAACATTTTATTTTTCATAAGTAACACCTCACAATCAAAGATTATATCAGTTTTTTTTATTTTTATCAAATTTATTAAGGTTTTTAATGATAAATTTTTAATCCTTTAAGTCCATACCTTTTTCATATATTACTTTATAATATGCTGTAATAGAAGATAAATTGGATTCAAATATAGTATTTACAGATGAAGAATAATTGCCAATATTTTAAGGCATATCTATTGTTTGATATGCCTTAAAATAATAATTATTATATATGATATTATTTTTTTGTTCTTTTCTTTAATAAATCCATGTTTACAATAAAAATTTTTTCAAATTTTTTTCATATTCTTCTTTTATTTTTTCCCCACTTAATAATTCTGTTATAGTTACACCAAGTTTATCACATAACATTGGAAGTATTGAATAATCTGGCATACATTTAGCGTTTTCCCATTTTGATATTGTTTTGTTACTTACTCCTAATTGTTCTGCTAAATCTTCTTGTGTCAATTATTGTTTTTTGTGCATTCTACTATAAATTTTCCAATACGCTCTTGATTTATATTTTCCTTTCAAACAAATTTTATAATATTGATTCTTTTTTTTGAATGAACTAAAAGTAGAAATTATTTTTTTTTGCAAAATTAAAAAGCAAACTTATTTGCTTTTAAAATCCTCTTTTTCTTAAGAATGATGGTATATTAGTTTCTCCTTCATCATCATCAGATGGTACAGTTGTTTCAACTTTCTTTTCAACTTTATCATATGGTTTATATAAAGGGTCTTTATCATCTTCAAAACCTGTTGCGATTACAGTAACAATTATTTCATCATTTAAATTTTCATTAATTACAGCACCAAATATAGTATTTATATCTGTATTTGCACTTGTTCTTATAGTTTCTGCTGCTTCTTCTACTTCAAATAAAGTTAAGTTAGAACCACCTGTTACATTTATTATTGCATCAGTTGCTCCATCTATACTAGTTTCAAGTAGTGGGCTTGATACAGCTTGTAACGCAGCTTCAGTTGCTCTATTTTCTCCAACACCAATTCCAATACCAATTAATGCATTTCCTCTCTTTTCCATTACTGCTTTAACATCAGCAAAGTCAAGGTTAATTAATCCAGCTACTGCAATAAGGTCAGAAATTGATTGAACACCTCTTCTTAATACATTATCAACTTCTCTAAATGATTCAAGAAGTGGAGTTGTTTTATCTATTATTTCTCTTAATCTATCATTTGGAATAACTATTAAAGTATCTACATGCTTTTTCAATTCTTCAAGTCCATCTAATGCATGTTGCATTCTTTTTTTACCTTCAAACGAAAATGGTTTTGTAACAATTCCAACAGTTAAAGCTCCTAATTGTTGAGAAATATCAGCAATTATAGGCGCAGCTCCTGTTCCTGTTCCACCACCCATTCCACATGTGATGAAAACCATGTCTGCTCCTTCTAAAGCAGCTTCTAATTCTGCCTTAGACTCCAAAGCAGCTTCTTTTCCTATTTCAGGATTTGCTCCAGCTCCAAGTCCATTTGTAAGTTCACTACCTATTTGTATTTTAACAGGTGCTTTAGAGTTATTTAATACTTGTAAGTCTGTATTAGCAACAATAAAGTCTACTCCTTTAACTCCTGATTCTATCATACGATTTACAGCATTTCCGCCTCCACCACCAACTCCTATTACTTTTATTTTAGCTAATTGGTCCATTTCTAAGTCAAACATTTTATTTCCTCCTATTCACCGAAAAAGTATCCAAATACTTTACCTAACATTGATTCATTCGAAACATTTATTAAGTTCTTTTTAGTAGATGATAAAACTTCCATATCTGTATCATTTACCATTGTGTAATTTTTTCCTTTTACTTTTAATTTATTTATAAAATATACTATGTTACCTATAGCAGATGAATATTTATTATTTCTAATTCCAATCAATCTTACATTTCCTATAATAACATTTTTACCGAAGATAGATTCTGCAACAAGTTCAAAATGATTCATGTTGCTCATACCTCCTGTAATAATAATATATTCCATTTCACGATTTGTCAATTCTAAAAGTTCAGTTTTCGCTAAAGTAAGAATATCTTCTAATCTAGACATAGCGTATTCTGATACTTCTGCTTGATTAATTTTTCTATCACCAGGCAATTCAAATATTTCAGAACTACTTGCATATTTTTTATGAGCAAGTGCAAATTTCTCTTTTATTTTTTTTGCTGTATCTAAATCTATTTTATACATATAAGCAATATCATTATCAACATCTCTTCCAGACATTCCAATAATACTATTTTTTATCAATATATTTTTATTATATATAGAAACAGTCGTAGTTTCAGAACCTATATTTATAATTGCTCCTAACTTTTCTTCCATTCCTTTTACTTTTAAAGCATTTATATCTCCTATACTATTTAAAGATATATCTACTACTTCTATTCCAATATTTTCTATTAAACTAACTACTGAATAAATATTTTTTTTAGGTGTTGAAATTAATATACCACGAGCTCTTAAAATATCGCCAAACATTCCTTTTGGGTCTTTAATTCCTGTTTTACTATCTACTGAAAAATCTATTGGTATAATAGTTACCATTTCTCTATTTGATGTTAATTTTGCTTTCATTGATTGTTGTAAAACCTTTACTACATCTTCTCCTGTTATCATATGTTGTTCGTTTGATATTTTTATTTCCCCATCAATTTTAGTAAATTCTGCAAAATAACTTGGTATAGTAGTAATAACTTTTTTTATTTTTATTCCAAGCATATCTTCTACTTCACTTATTGCTTGTTTTAAAGATGCTGTTGCTAAATTAACATCTGTAATTAATCCTTTTTTTATTCCTTTTGATTTTGTTGAAGAAGCTGCAAGCAAATTTAATTTTCCTTTATACAGTTCAGCTGTTACTACTTTGATTGTATCTGAACCAATATCAATGCTTGTATATATATGCTTCACTGTATCATCTCCTATAATCTAAAACAATTATACTATATTTATTTTAAAAAAAAAAGAAAAAATTAGAAAAAAGTATTCTAATTCTCAAAAATTTTAAAATATTCTCCTGAATCAAGATATAAAATACCTTTTGAATTATTAAATTTTTTAACTATATTTATATAATCATTTACTTTTTCAAAGGTATTCAATGTTAAATAAACATAATTACCATCAGTCATGGTAAACAAAAATCTTGTTTCGTCTACTTCGTTTTTGTCATACTTGATTTCAGATACTTTATTTAATACATTAACATCTATTTCTGACATTTTAGTAACAAACTTATCATACAAAGTATCTGGTATAATATTAACTAATGTAGGACACTCAAACTTATCAGATACTTTAGTGCCATCTAATAATACTGTTTCATTAGTTGAATCATTATAAAATAGTGGTCTATTTTCTTCTATATCGATATATAAAATTGTAAACCATTTTTTATAAACTTTTGCAGATTTTATATAGGTATTTTTTTCCAATCTACTTTCTATTATAGGTGATAAATTAAGGAATGTATTTGGATAATCAGATACTGAAGCGATATTTATTATTTCTTTTTCACTTAATAAATTATTACCTGATATATATATGTTTGTTATTCTTAATCTTAAAAAAGATAAAATAGCAAATATTATTAATATTAATATTATTATAAATATTATTAATTTTTTATAATTTATTTTAACTTTCTTCTTTTCTTTTACCTTTTGTACTTTTTGGACTTTTTTTACTTTTTGGACCTTTTTATTATTAGTTTTACTATTAGTTACATAGTTATTATATCTATCGCTTCTACTAGCCATAATATCACCTTTTATTCTACAAATTCTTGTTCAACTTTTAATTCAATTTTATATATTTCTTTTACTTTTTCTTGTATTTCTTTTATTAATAAATAAACTTCTTTTCCAGTAGCGTTACCTGTATTTATAATAAAATTAGCGTGTTTTTCACTTACTTGTGCGTCACCTATTTTTTTACCTTTATACCCTATTTCTTCTATTAATCTTCCTGCATAATCATTTGTAGGGTTTCTAAATACAGAGCCTGCTGATGGATATTCAAGTGGTTGTGTCATAAGTCTTCTACTTTTTCTTTCTTCTATAAGGTCTAATATCTCATCACGATTTGCTTTCTTTAGTATTATTGTTGCTTCTATACATATATAATCTTTGTTATCTTGTAAAAATGATTTTCTATAATGGAAATCTAAATCTTTATTATATAAAGTCTTAATTTCCAAAGAAGGAGTTAACACTTTTATTTCACTTACTACATAGCCCATATCACTATTGTAAGCACCTGCATTCATATATATGGCGCCACCTACTGTTGCTGGTATACCTGTTGCGAACTCTAATCCAGAATAGCCTAATTTAGACACTTTATTTGCAAGTTTAATAAGACTATATCCTGCTCCTACTATTACTTTATTTTCTTCTATTTTTAAATGTGAAATTTCTTCTAGTTTTATTAATATTCCATCATAGTAATTATTAACAAATATTAAATTAGAACCATTCCCTATTATTTTATATTTTATATTATTCATTTTGACAAATTTAATTGTATTTAACAACTCTTCTATTGTTTTTGGTATTACTAAATATTTTGCTGTTGCCTGTAATTTAAATGTAGTATATTTTTTTAAATCAACATTTTCTAAAACTTTACCACATTTTATTTTTTTTATGTCACAAATTTCCATATTTACTTCCCATCTATTACATCTCTAATAGTTTTATATATTTTAGTCGCACTATTAGGGACATATAATTTTTCCAAATTTTGTTTTATTTCTTGTATTTTTTCATCATCATATAATAATTCATCTATAGTTTTAACCAATATATTACCATTTAAATCTTTTTCTTCAATTAATATAGCGGCATTATTTTTTGATAAGTCTAATGCATTTTTATATTGATGGTTATCTGGTACATAAGGGCTTGGTATTAATATTGATGGTAATTTAAGCGCAATCAATTCACTAAGCGTTGATGCTCCTGCTCTTGATACTATTAAATCAGTATTTTTCATTATCCTAGTTAAATTTTCTATGTATGGTACAACTTTTACATTGGATGAAAATTTCATATCTTTTATTTCTTCATATGAAGAATTCCCTGTTACAAAAAGTATCTCATAATCTTTTTCTTTAAACAAATTCATAGCTTTTATTAATATATCATTTATTTTTGATGAACCTAGTGACCCCATTACAAAAAGAACAAGTTTCTTATTAGGATTCAAGCCAAAATCTTGTTTATTTTGAGCAGGTTTGTTAATAGCGTCTTCACTGCAAGGATTTCCTGTAAATACACATTTATATTCAGGGAAATATTTTATTGAAGATTTAAGCGAAATTCCAATTTTATTTACATGTTTACTTAAGAACAAGTTACATTTACCAGGAATACTATTTTGTTCATGTATAAATGTTTTATATCCTAATTTTTTAGCTGCATAAATAACAGGTCCTGTTACATATCCTCCAACTCCTATTACTATATCAGGATTAAACTCTTTAATAATAGTTCTACATTTTCTGTAACTTTTAATTAAATATTTTAAAGTTTTAAAGTTTTTTAAAAGTTTTTTTCTATTAAATCCATACATTTCAATTGTTGTAAATGGAATATTGTATTTTGGTATAATATCTTTTTCCATTCTATTATGTGTTCCTATATATAAAAACTCACTATCAGGTTCAAATTCTTTTATTTTATTTATAATAGCAAGTGCAGGATAAATATGACCACCTGTCCCACCGGCGCTTATTATTACTCTCACCTTATCACCTTCTTATTCATTATACCATAATAATATTCATTTTGAAATATAAATAGAACTTCACATTTGATTTATAAAACACACTAATATATAATTATATTGGTGATTTTATGAAATCAATCAAATATGATGTAGAAAATGAAATTATTATTAGAAAATCTAAATTTATAACTAAATTATATAAAATTTACGATATTTGCAAATTCAATAATATTTTAAATGAATTAAAAAAACAATATAAAGATTCAACTCATATATGTTATGCATATATAATAGGAAATGAAAAAAGATTTAATGATGATAACGAACCAAGTAAAACAGCTGGTATGCCTATATTAAAAGTTTTAGAAAATAATAATCTAAATAATGTTTTATGTGTTGTCATTAGATATTTTGGTGGTATAAAACTTGGAGCAGGAGGATTAATTAGAGCTTATTCAACATCTGCAAGTGAAGCTTTAAATAAAACAGAAATAATTGATTTAATAAAAGCTAAAAAGGTTGAAATTACTTTTACATATGACAATGTTAAAAAAATAGACAATATACTTAAAAGTACAAATATTGAAAATAAAAGTTTTAATGAATTAATTAAATATAATTTTATAATAAAAGAAAGTGAATTTGACGAAACAATTAATAAACTTAATGATTTATGTAACTCAATTCACATAAAAGAAGACACATTTCTATAGTGTCTTTTATAAATTCAACATATCATTAATATGGTCTATTTTATTATTTATTTCATCAAATTCTAGTACTTCATAATCTTCTGTTTTTTCTTTTTTCAAATAGTCTAAATCTATTTTATTACCATTTATAATTAAATCATCCTTTATTGTATAAACTTCAAAGTATTTATCATCTTTTGTAGTTATATAACCAACTGTGTTTAGATTTTCTCCTTGATTTTTAACTATATTAATACTTTCTATACCACCTGCAAATACAGACCTAATAAATTTTTCTATTAATTTTTTTCCAAGTTCGTTTTTAGGTATTCTTATTCTACTGTAATTAAGTTTATTATTTTTATCCAACATTCCAATAGATATAAAATTTTCATCTGACCTTCCCTGTGCATTATCCCCTACTGCAAGATACCAATTTTCAAAGTCAGGGTGTTCTTTATATTTATTTATAAGATCTAATATCAATTTTTCAAAAAATTCATAATTTTTATTTTGTAATTCGTCAACTGATAAATTAACATTTCCAATTGCCATAATATCCCCTCTATTCTTACGCTATATAAATAATAACACAAAAGTTTTATTTTTTAAAGTAAATAAATCAAAAAAAGTAAAAATTATTTACTTTTTTTATTTTGTTTTAATAAATCTCTAATTTCTTCTAGTAATACTACTTGTTCATCTTTCTTTTCTACTACTTCTTCTTTCTTTTCTTCTTTTTTAGTTAGTTTAGAAATCATTTTTATAAATATGAATACACATAAAGATACTATTAAGAAATCAATTACATTTTGTATAAATGCTCCATAATTTATTGTAGCTTCTCCAATTTTTAAACTCAATCCTGAAAAATTAAGGCCACCTATTACTATACCAATTAATGGCATCAAGATATCATTTACAATTGATGTAACAATTTTTCCAAACGCTGTACCTATAATAACACCAACAGCTAAATCAATTACATTTCCTTTTGAAATAAATTGTTTGAATTCTTTAATTGAACTACTTCCTTTCTCAATTATTTTTGTTTTTTCAATTTTTACCTTTTCTTTTGTTTCTGTTTTTTTAGTTTCTTTCTTCATTTTCCAACACCTCTTTTGTATTGTACCACAATATGTAAATTAAAACTAGTATTTTTTACCTATTTATTAAATCATTCAGATATAGTATCGTACAAAACACTATTTAATTTTTTATTTCCTTCTTCGTTCAAATGTAATTTATCTGGCATTAAATATTCATCAGACTGAATTTCTTCTTGAAAATTAATAAGTGCGACATTCTCATAATTTTCTTTATTTAACTCATTAAATATTTTTTCATCTAAACAAACAATATATATTTTATGCTCCTTACAAAGTTCTATTAAATATTTATATTGAGATATATCTATATTAGTAGAGTTATCAAAAGCTAATACTATGTTATAATTTAAACTATTATCTTTAATACCATTTTCTATTTTTTCTTTTAATGTTTCATAATTTAAATCTTTACTAATATCAAATTTAGCAGTTTTAAAATTATTTTGTAAATCATCAAATGCATTAAGTAAAATATCATTTCCATAAAAAGTTATTTTGCTTTTCTTTTCATTCTCATGGTCATCTATAATGCTTTGTATTTTATTTTTATACTCTTCTAAATATACTTTATATATACTATCATAAATTGCTTTAGTATAAACTTGTCTTCCTTTTAAAGTTAAATGAATTCCATCTGAAAAGAAATATTCAGGATGTCCACTTGAAATAGAATTCCAATCGATAATATGCATATTAGGATATTCTTTAGCAAGTGAAATTAATTTGTCATTAACATGAACATCTTTATCGTTAGTAACAGTTAACCAAAATAAATCACGATCTTTACATGTTTCTATAATTGCTTTTTTACAAGCAGTAGTGCAGTCCCCGTTTGCGCCTAAATTTATAACTATTGGATCCCCTAGTAAATTTCTGTTTTTTAAATCTTGTAATATACCATTAGCAACCCATGCACTACGAGAAATTTTGGCATCGAAATAACTATTAGGAAATTGTTTATATAAATCCTCAACTGCACCTAACATTACAGAATCTCCTACACCAACAACTGGTAAATTGTTTACAATTTCTTTTACTTTACTTTCGTCGTTTTCTAAATCTGATAAAACTTTATTCCAATCATCTTCTTCTTGTTTCATTTGTTCAGCATATTCTTTTTGTTTTTGTTCTATCATTTTTTCATTTGATTCAAGTTGTTGTTCTAAATTTTTCATTTCTTGTGTATGGTCTTTCGCCAAAAAGTACTGATATACACCATATAAAGAAATACATACTAAGAAGGCAGCAACTAAGCATCTTATTTCATTATAATTTTTTGATTTGAAATTTGTGCAAAAATGTAATATAAAAGATAATAAAAGTACTATTATTATAATAATTGGTATTTTTAAATAGAAATCAATATTTATATATTGAAATAAATAAATTACAGGATATTGAAATAAATATATTTCATAAGTCATTCCTGATAAATACTTGATAAACATATCAAATTTATTTATTTTTTCTTTATTTACGCTAGCGTAATCTATAAGTCTACAAGTTATTAGTGTAATTAACAACATAGTTACTACAAAGTATTTTGAATTAGCGTCTATAAATATAAGTAAAAATATTGAAATCAAAATATAAAGGTAAAATATTATTCTATTAATTATTTTGTTAGTTAATATTTTTGGCATTATAGGTCGATAATATGAATGTATAAAACCAAGAGATAAACCAAACAAAAGTGAAAATGACCTAGCAAAAGTATTATAATATGAAGCCATAATATTTTGGTCTAAATTTAATTTATAAAAATACATAAATGAAACAATAGATAAAATTATTGTAATAATACATGGAATTATTTTACTTATTTTATCCCCTATTTTACGCAATAACATATATATGAAAGGAAATATTAAATCAAATTGAAATAGTATCGCTATATACCACAAATGCATAAAGGGAGAACTAATTTGTCTTGCAAAATAATCTAAATTCGCACTTAATTGCCAAAAGTTATTATATCCAAATAATACAGATGTTGATTCTGGTTTTAGATTAAGCCAATTAATATTTGGAAAAAAAGATATTACTGCAATTGTTATGAAAACTACTACAACAAGTGGCAAATACAATCTAAGTATTAACTTTGAATAGTATGACGATAAAGAAAATTCTTTTGTTTTAAATGCTGATATGCATGATAAATATCCACTTAAAGCAAAAAAAATACAAACTGCCAAATAACCACCTTTTAATATATTTAAGTGATATAACAATACAGCAGCACATGCTAACAATCTAATAAAATTTATATCTTTGTAATATTTCCTACTGCTCTCCATCTTAAAACCTCATTCTCTATATTTTGATTATATATATTTTTCTTTAAAATATCAAGTGATAATAACATTTTATTATTATTTTATAAACAAAATGATTTTACAAAACAATAAAATCTCAATAATTTATGTTGATTTTTTTATTATTTATGTTATAATATGCCGAAAGGTGATTTTATGTTTTTAGAATTAAAAGGAAAAAATGAATTTAAAGTTAATTATTTTGAAATGCTTAAATACAGATTGGCATTTGCAAGTCTAGAATTAGAAGGTATTTCTGATGATTTAACAAATGTTAAACAATCAATGAAAATATTTAATCAATTGCAAGCTATAAATTATATATTTGACACACATAAAGAAAATCATTTCTCTCACTATGAATTTACAAGTTTGTTATGTGAAGTTGCAAAACGAGTAACAGGTGAAGAAGTAAGTGATTTTAGAACAACAGAAGCTTCCGTAGTTGGTTCTAATGTAGAAAGAACTAAACCACAAATGATTAGAAATAATTTATGGTTTTTAATTGATGATTACAATTATCAATTAGATAATTGCAAAAGTGAAGATGAATTATACGAAATTGAAGCATTATTTCATATAAGATTATTACACATTCATCCATTTGAAGATGGAAATGGTAGAACTGCAAGGGTTTTACTTGCTTATAACATGTGCAAAAACAGTTTAGCACCTTGTATAATATCTAATGAACACAAAAAGATGTATTGTGATTTAATTGAGAATGGCGATGCTAAAAATTTGGCAAAATTATTTAAAGAATTATCTGAAAATGAACTTAATACTATGATTTCATTATATAAAGAACTTGATGAAAAAGGATTGATTAAAGAAAATAATTTCACAGAAGAACAAAAAGTAAAATATATGAAATTAAATAAACAATTTTAAAACGACTATTTGTCGTTTTTTTCATACCTTTTTATAATTCCTCTAACTGTAGATGGATATGTTTTAAAATAGCGTGCAGTTGGTTTTATTCCTCTTTGTTTTGCCATTTCTATTATTTCTAACTGAATCTTTTTTTTATCTTCTTTAGACTGATTTCTATATAACTCACTGTCATCTACATCATATAATCTATACTCTGTTGACATATAACCTCACCTCATTATTTACTTTATATTATTACATAATAAAGAGTAAAATAATGAAAATTATACTTAAAGTTAACGAGCATATATATAATTTTTATTTAACTATATTAAAAAATTGCACAATTCTATTATTGAAAAATGCAATTTAAATTTTTAACTAATCTAATAATTTAACTGATAAAGATGCTTGATTAATATTACCATTTTGTACTGTTGTTTCAGGTAATATTGCAAGTGAAATAGAAGATTTATCTGTTAATCTAACAATTATATTATTCGCTATTACTCCCATTCCAGCAGTATCTAATGTAATTGTTCCAGAAGAACCAGGTATAGTTTTATCATTTTCTTTTACTCCAACTACAAGATTACCAGGTTGATTTAAAGTTGCAGTAAGAGTATAAGTTACTTCATATATTCCACCTTCTACTATTTGAATAGCATTAGTACCTCCTGTTACTGAATAATCCTCCATAGGAGTATCTAAGTTAATAGTAATAGGTTGTTGTTGACTTTGAAATGTTTGTGGAGTAGATAAATAAAGGCCTCCATAAGCATTAAGTCCAGCTGCAGGTCCTGTTGGGCCTATTTCTCCTTGTGTTCCTTGTGGTCCTGGTATACCTGCAGGTCCTGTTGGTCCAATTGGGCCTGTTGGACCTGTTGCACCTCTTGGTCCAGCTGGACCTAACACATAACAAGGGCTACAACATGGTTTAAGTATTTTTTCTTGCACACATTTATCAAAATTTTCTTCGTTCATCTTTTCATCTCCCTTAATAATATCATATGAAAAATACAATATTGGACTTAGTTAAGCAAACTATGAAAATAAATCTTAATAAATCTTATTTTTTGTATGATACTATTAATAAAAGAAAGTAAAACTTTTAGAAAAACGAAGATTAATTATAATTTATTATTAAATAAGAAATTTGATAATTTTTTTGTATTGCTTTTTCTTATAAAATAATTTAAAATATCTTGAATTTAGAACATTTGTTTGGTATAATATCAGTGGATACATTTGAAATATGTCAGATGTTTTCCCTTTCAATTATCAAAAGATAAGAGAAAGGTGGTGGTATTTATGACAAAGAGAGAATTTTCTCAATTTATTGTAATCCTACTATTATTCTTTATAGTAATCACCTTACTATTTAAATAATAAAAACATCTGATTTCAACAATAGTTGATTTCAGATGCATTCCACAAGGGATAACATCTGATTCTCTCAATCAAATGTATCCTTTTTTATTTTATGCAAGTTTCCTTGACATATTCATAATAACATAAAAACGCACTTTTATCAAGTACATTCTCTATTTTTACTTGAATTTTCCAAGTTTAGTATCAATCTGGTGTTCCCGAGCAGAATCGAACTGCTAACCTAACGCTTAGGAGGCGTTCGCTCTATCCTACTGAGCTACGGAAACACATGAGTAAATTATATCATTTATATTAAATTATTTCAACAAAAAACAGTATTAATTACTTAACACTGTTCAATAAAAATATCAATAATAAGTTTGTTGCATATACTAATTTATAACCAAACTTCCTAGAAAATTCATAAACTCCCACTACTTTATCTACCATACTAACAATCCAAGATTCAGCATATTTAGGCACTGATAAATTAATTGGAAACATATGAGTTCTAATAATATCTTTTTCCATTTCTGTTATATCGAATTGTTCACTTGCTTTTAATACAGCTCTTTTAGGATGATTAAATGTTGATAAAAATCTATCTTTACTATTTCTATCTTCATCACTTAAAAAGAAATCATGAAGTAATCCACCTGTTGCTACCTGTTTATAATCAAGTTTTAAAATTTTTGATATTTTATATGAATAATAAGAAACTCTAAGAGAATGATCGTATCTAGTTACGCCATGATGCTCTATATTTTTTATTTTTTGAAATTCATTATTATCTAAAATGTGCTTTACTAAATACAAATACTCCGTATTTTCTTCAATCTTTTGCACTTGTTTTCACCTCGAACACTATTACATTATATCACAATACGAATAAAATTATAATGTTTTTTTTATCATTATTTTAAAATTTTATTCAGAAATTGTCAATTTCTGGCCTTTTGGCTGAATTTGTATATATGTATTTCCATCATTTACATCGATTTCTGTACCATCTAAATAAGTATAAACTGTTTGTGATTCCCTTGAATCTTTTTTCCAATTTATCTCAACAGCATAACCATCAGTGATGTAATACCCTGTACCTGAACCAATATTTTCAAAATTTTGTCTACCTTTAGTATCTCCTGGAATTGTATAATTTTTTATTTGATAAGTAATTATATTTTTTGCAGTATATTGTTGTTTAGTAACTCCATCTGTATGTTCTTTACCATTTACAAATCTTTTGTACACTTTTGCATCACTATCATATACATAACTTGTAGTTACTGAACCAGAATATGTGATGCTTACATTATTCGCAATTTGTGAGTTTTCTTTTCCACTTAAATCAACTTCATCTACATTATAATTTAAAAGTAAATCTTTATTAGTTGTTGCCCTATAATTTAAATCAGTTGTTGCTTTTTTTAACATTTCCATAGTAGTATACCCTGTATGTTCATACGCAACATTTAAAGTTTTATCTCTATAGAAATACTTTCCTTCATAAGATAATCCATTAATATTATTTATTTTTAATTTACTTATATCAGTTTGTGCTTGAGGACTCCAACCCCAATGTACATATATAGCATCATTTTCTAATGCATAATCTAAGTAATAATGTCTAGAACTTCTAACTGAACCAATTTTAGCTGTATCTTTGTCTTTAAATAATGCCATATATCTTGTTATTCCACCTTCAGCTACTAATTCATAAACTATGTACGCATCTTGTAGTCCTGCTTGATTAGGTCTAGCGCTAGGGTGATTATTAATCATTACTGCATATGGCCTTGAATTTGAAGACTCATCAACTATTTTTAATTTCTTTTCAGGTACAACAGGGACATTATCCACTTCCTCTTTTTCAGCAGCTTTATTATTTCCACAACCACTTATAAATAATAAAGAAAAACATAAAACTAAATATAATACTTTTTTAATACTTTTCACTTCTAACACACTCCTATTATAATTATATCAAAAAATAAATGATATTACCATCATTTATTTAATTTTCGTTCTATAAAATTTATAATACCTTTAGGATTATCTAAAAATTTACTATAAACTGTGGCATTATTTCTGATTTCCTTTAATATCTTTATATCTTCTTTTGCGACTTTTATACAATATTCAGTATTTCCTTCTCTTATTAAAGTATCTCGTCCTAATAAAAAATTAGGTTCAACTTGAAGTATGTCTAGTAATTGTAAAAATATACCAAGTGATGGTACTCTTGTTCCTCTTTCATATCCACATATTGTAACCTTAGATACACCTAGTTCACTCGCTAAATCACTTTGCGTATAACCTTTATTTTTTCTAGCTTCTTTTAATCTCCTACCTAATAACATTAATACCTCCTACATTACTAAAATAATTATAACAATTATTAAACTTTATAACTTGAAATTAACTTGTAGATAACTTTTGCTTGAAGTTATGAAATAAATAATGTATAATAAATCTTAGTTGCAGATTTATTAGGAGTGATATAATGCATAAATTAAAGCAATTAAGACAAAAGAATAAATATTCATACCAATATGTGGCTGATATATTAAATATAAGTAAAACATATTATTGGCAAATTGAAAATAATAAAAGACGATTAACTTATGAATTAGCTATTAGGATTTCTGATATATTTAATTTAAAACCTGATGATATTTTTTATAATGATTTTAAAAAGTAGATTATTCATCTACTTTTTTACTTGATAGAAAAGTTACTTTTTCAGCAACTACTTCCATAATTTGTTTTTTATTTTCTTCATCTACATCTATACTTCTAGATTGTAATCTTCCTCTTATTCCAACCAAATCTCCTTTATGGCAATATTCAACAGTATTTTCTGCTATGCCTTTCCAAAGTACACAATTTATATAGTCTGTTTCATATTGTCCTTCAGAGTTTTTAAAACTTCTTGGTACCGCTAAAACAACATTTGTAACTTTTTTACCACTTTCTGTTTCATATAACTCTGGATTTCTTACTATTCTACCTACTAATATAGTTTGATTTAACATTATTTTTCCTCCTTTCACGAACATAATAAAACAATAAAAAAAATAAAGCAAAATACCAATTTGCTTTATTTGCAGATTTTTTTTGCAGATTTTGAAAATCTGCTTAGCCAATTTTTAAAATTGGTAGTATTTTATGCACTAAATAGTTGCAGATTTACAAAATTAGCTACATTCTAAATTATATTCAATATTTTTTATTTCTCTGTTTTCTATTTGAAAAATTACCCTTGATGAATTAGCGCAACCTTCTAATTTTGACATATCATATCCATCTTCATCTGATGCTTCATTTAACATTTCTTTAGTAATTGAAACACTATTTGCAGTTGTCATTATCATATGATTATTATAGTATGTTTTTGCATATTCAAGCATTATATCTTCTTTTTTAGTACCATTACCACAACCTGATAGTAAAATAACAACTATTAAAAATAAAACTTTTTTCATTCTTTTCCCTCCTAAAAATAATTTTTTAATAATGCATTTAATTCTATAGCATATTCCATTGGTAATTGTTCTTTAAATTCATCTATAAATCCCATTATTAATAATTCTTTTGCTTTTTCTTCTTCTATTCCTCTACTCATTAAATAAAATAGTTTTTCTTTACTTATTTTTGATACTGTTGCTTCATGTTCTAGAGTTGAACTATCATTTTCCACTTTATTTTTAGGAATAGTATCGCTTCTTGACTTATCATCTAAAATAATAGTATCACATTTAACTATGCTTTTGGAATTAACAGCATTTTTTGTTATATTAACTGTTCCTCTATATGTAGCTTCTCCACCATTACTAGCAACAGACTTTGATATTATATTACTTGTTGTATTTGGAAATAAGTGTATCATTTTCGCACCTGCATCTTGAATTTGTCCTTTTGTAGCAACAGCAATTGAAATACAGTTTCCTTTCGCACCATTTCCATTTAATATACAAGTTGGATATTTCATATTTATTTTAGAGCCAATATTACCATCTATCCACTCCATAAGTCCATCTTCTTCTACTATTGCTCTTTTCGTTACTAAATTATATACATCATTAGACCAATTTTGTATTGTTGTATATCTACATTTCGCACCTTTTTTAACATATATTTCTACTACTGCAGCATGTAAAGAATCTGATGTATATGTAGGTGCGGTACAACCTTCCATATAATGTAGACTACTATATTCATCTACTATTATAATTGTTCTTTCAAATTGTCCCATATTTTTAGAATTGATTCTAAAGTAACTTTGAAGTGGTCTATCTATTGTTGTATGTGGTGGAACATAAATAAAAGTCCCTCCACTCCATACTGCTGAATTTAAAGCAGTATATTTATTTTCATCATATTTAACTAAATTATTAAAATATTGTTTAAATAATTTTGGATATTTTTTAAGTGCTGTATCAGTATCACAAAATATTACATTTTTTTCTTCAAGTTCTTTTAACATATTACTATATATGCCTTCACTTTCATATTGGGCATGTACACCTGATAAATATTTTTTTTCTGCTTCAGGAAGTCCTATTTTATCAAATGTATCTTTTATATCTTTTGGAACATCATTCCAATTATTATGTATTTCGTCATCTAATTTTTTGTAGTAATTTATAATATCAAAATCAATTTTTAGTTCTGGTCCAAACTTAGGATTTCCAAGTTTTTCAAATGTTTTAAATGCATTCACTCTAAACTTTTTCATCCAAATTGGTTCTTTTTTTATATCTGATATTTGTTCTACTTTTTCTATATTTAAATTTTGCATATTCCCACCATAGATAATTATACTAAATTATAAGAAAAAAAGCATCAAAATATTACTTTTTTGTTGCTTTTTCAATTCCCCACCATGATAAAAGTGCACATTTTTTTCTATTTGGTTGTTTTGATATATCACTATATACTACTGCTTGCTCTAAAATATTTGGGTCGTATTCTTTCTCTTCTATCATATTATAATAATTTTGTATTATATTTTGTGCTTCTTCTTTACTTTTACCTATTAATGTATCTATCATTATTGAGGTTGCACTCGTACATATCGCACAAGCTTCTCCATCAAATCTTATATCTTTTATAATATCTCCATCTAATTTTACCATTAAATTTATTTCATCTATACAACTTTCATTGTTCATATTTATTTTTAAATATGTTTCATCTTCAATTAAGCCTTTATTTTTAGGATTTTGATAATGCTCAAGCATTATACTTCTTTTTAGATTAGAATCCATATTTTTCACCTTTACTTACTTGGCTGCTTTTCTTCTGTTTCACTATAATATGACTTTATTTTATTTATTAAAACTATATCTTCTTCATTAAGTTTAACTTCATCTAATTTTTTTATTCCATAATCTTTTGTATCGAAATATCTAGTATTTGCGAATGAAAGACATAACTCTGTAAATAAATTTGGATATTTATTTAAAATCCATTTTAAATTGTTCATTCCATCTTTAGATAATTTATCATAAATCAAGAAAAGTGATTCTTCGCTATTTAAATTATCATCTTCTATTTTTTTTGTTGTACTTAATGCTCTAAGTAAGTCATTTTCTCTTTCAACAGCTTTTGCTCTTATTAAATTTATAAGTATTTCTTTTTCTATATCATCACTAGATAAATCACTAACATATCCTCTAGCGCCTTCTTTACTTGTAAATCCAACAGTAACGCCTTCTGATAATAGTTTTAATATAGAGTTTGAAATATGACCTAATGAATTATAGTCGCCACCTTTTTGCATTGTTTTAATACAAGCAAAATCTAAACATTGTAATGCATAACTCTTTTCCATAACACACCTCTATTATAATAATATCACAATTTATATTTTTTTTCTATATTTTTATATAAAATAAAAAGAAGCTATCTAGCTTCTACAATTAATTTTATTGCTGTCCTTTCTTCACCTTCTATTACTATATCAGTAAAAGCTGGTATACATATTAAGTTTTTACCACTTGGCGCAACAAAACCTCTAGCTATTGCAATAGCTTTGATTGCCTGATTAAGTGCTCCTGCTCCTATAGCTTGTATTTCTACAGTACCCTTTTCACGAAATACATTAGCTAATGCTCCTGCAACTGAATTAGGGTTTGATTTAGTTGAAACTTTAAGTGTTTCCATATATATTAATTCCTCTCTTTCTATACTTAAATATATGTACTAAAACTTAAATTTTTACTAAGAATTTTTATTTTAAAGAAAAAAACAACACGATGTTGTTTTATAAATATTGTTTTAAAATTTCTACACTTTTTTCTTGCATAGTTACATATTCAGATATGATACCATTAACTTCCTTATCTAGTTTTTTATTATTTAAAATTTTTCTGCCTTCTATAATTCCCATATTTACTCCATTTAATAAAAGCTCTGCTATTTTTGAATCACTTTTATCTGTTAATGTTTTCATTTCTATTCCATACCATGTCATTGCCTTATTCATCGCACTTGTTTTATGTGGTTCTCCTTCATTATATTTAGGATATATTTCTTCTACTCTTCTAGCGATTTCTTTATATTGTTCATATTCTGCTTTTAAAACGTCTGAAAGTTTTTTATCTTCTACTTTATCTAATACAAAATTTAATGCGTCCATTCCCATGTACGCTCCTTTATGTATTTCATCTAATGCATTTATATCTTCTTTTTCCATATTTTTCCTCCTAAATTTATAATGAGAAAAATTATAAAATATATACAAAAAAATATGTTAAAAAACATATTTTTGTTAACTTTTCATAGCTTTAAACATTTTCTTCCATAATCCTTTAGAAGAATAATTAAGTATACCAACCTTATATATTCTTAAACCATATTTTATTAATAAGAAATTTAATATTATTGTTAGTAATATTGAAACAATAACTTCAATTATACCTATCTGTCCTAACATCAATAAACAAGGGGATAATATAGCAGATATTAAAGGTACAAAAGATAATATTTTTATAAATATTGAGCCTTCAAACATCCCAGACATCATCGCTAAATAATAACCTACTAATGAAATTACCATTATAGGTGTTTGTAATTGTTGAAAATCTTCTATATTTGTTGTCATAGAAGCTAAAATACCTGCTAATAAAGAATAAGATATAAAAGTTAATAACATAAGAACTAATGTTATAGGTATTATATATACAAGTTTAGATGTCACCTCTGAACCTATCAAATTACCTATTACATTTGAAATTTCACTACCTATTCCACCTGTAATTGAAGAGGAACCTATTTTATCTCTTATAAAGAACGCAATTAAAGCATAAATAACTAATAATATACCTTGTATAAGAACAAATAAATTACCTGCAATTACTTTAGAAAAGAAGTGAGTTTTTGGTGATACATTAGATATTATTATTTCCATTCCTCTTGTTGTTTTTTCATCATTTACTTCTGCACCTATCATCTGTACTAAGAATAAAGTAAGTAAAAAGAAAGGTAAAATAACTATTGGAAATACAGTAGTCATTATTATTGACATATTCTCATCAGTAGAATTTTTTCCTTCTTCTAACCATTGTCTATCAATATCTACTGTTTTATATATATTATTTAATTCATCAGCAGAAATAGAAGAATTTTTAATAGCAAGCGCAACTTTAGTATTATTAATTGAATTTGTAATAACTTGACTATCTATTAAATCCATATATTCTCTTGTTATCATAGTAACATCTATTGTATTTTCTTCTGATGGTTTAATACTTAAAATAATACTATTTCTATCTTCATCAGTTTTTAATTTTTCTTTTAAATCATCGATTGTCTCATTAGATAAAATAATATTATATGAAGATTCATTATTGCCAATCACTGCTTCATTTTGTTCTATTTCACTTTTAAATAGTTCATATGAGTTAGCATTATCAACCAAATAAATATTTGTTTTTTCATTAAAATCTCCACCAAAAAATGATATTATACTATCTATGTTTATAAGTGCGACGATAACTATCGCTATTAAAACATTAGCTATCACAAACCATTTAGACTTTATTTTTCTTTTTAGACTTACGCCTGTTAAAAATCCTAGTTTACTTTTCATATGATTCACCTACTTTTGAAATAAATATTTCATTTAATGATGGTTCTTCTACTACAAATTTAGTTATATTTTTATTTTTTATTTTTTTAAATACTGATGGTACTATTGTATCATCTTTTATTTTTACTTCTAATTCATCTGAATGTTCTACTATTTCACTAACGCCTTCTATATCTTGTAATTCATCTTTTGAAACATCACCTTTTATAAAAATATTTTTCTTTCTATATTTTTCTTTAATGTCTTTAATATTTCCAGATAAAACATTTTTGCCTTTCAAAAGTATTACTATTTTTTTACAAAATAATTCAACATGTTCCATTCTATGTGATGAGAATATGATTATACTTCCTTTTTTAGACATTTCTACTATTTCTTGTTTAAATAATTCAACATTAAATGGGTCTAATCCTGAAAAAGGTTCATCTAATATTAATAGTTTTGGTTCATTTAGTATTGCTGTAATAAATTGTATTTTCTGTTGATTACCTTTTGATAATTCTTTTATTTTTTTATTTTCATAATCAGAAACTCCAAATTTATCAAGATAGTATTTCATTTTATCTAAAATTTGTTCTTCGTCCATTCCTTTTAAAGTTCCATAAAATAAACATTGTTCTTTTACAGTTAGTTTAGTAAGTAGGCTTCTTTCTTCAGTTAAAAAGCCAATTTTATCGGTAACTGAATAATCTATTGGTTTACCATCTAATGTTATATTACCACTAGTTGGATCTAATAAATTTATAATCATTCTAAATGTAGTTGTTTTTCCAGCGCCATTTACTCCTAATAATCCAAATATTTCTCCTTCTTTTACCTCAAAGGATAAATTATCTACAGCTAAAAAATCGCCATAATATTTTGTTACATTTTCTAATTTTAACATATTATCTATTTTTACCTTTCTCACAAAGCCATCTTGCTTCTTCTATTGGTAGCGCATTTGTTTGTTCTAACAAATATGAATCATATAAACTTTTTAATACATCATAATCTATTTCTAAAGAGTCTTCTTCTATTTCTTCATCTGTAAAATGTTCTACAACAAAATGATTAAATCCATTTCTTTCTTCTGAAAATATTTCGTTTATTATTTTATTTATTGTTTTTACCTCATCTTCCCTAGCCATAGGGTTTGAAATAAAATCACTATAATAATTTTGTATTTGTTTTAATATTGAGTATTTTTTTGCATTATCTACTTCTATTTTAAATGTTGGCATAAAATCCTCCTATCTAAACAACCTTAAAATATCGTTATAAGTTATAAATATCATTAAAATCATAAGTAATCCAAGTCCAATAGTATGTATCGTATTTTCTACTTTAGGATTAACAGGGCTTCCTTTTATTTTTTCTATTATTAAGAATAATATTCTTCCACCATCAAATGCAGGTAGCGGTAAAAAATTTATAAATCCAACATTTATACTTATCATCGCCATAAGATAAACTAAATTTAATAATCCTGCTTGTGCGGTTTGGCCAACTAAACTAAATATTCCAACAGGACCTGATAAATTAGTTACACTTAATTTACCTGTTATCAAATATAAAATGACATAAAACATGTATTCTATAAATTCTATAGTTTTATTAAATGCATATTTTATTGAAGCTAAAATTCCTGTTTCTTTTTTATTTGTAAGCGCAAACAAATATTTATCTTGTGTTTTTCCATCTTTTTCTTCAACATCTGATTTTATAGTTGTTGTTTTTGTATTTCCATCTAAATCTTTATATGTAACATTTATGTCTTTTTTAACATTAGTTACAAGTTCTAAAGTTAACATTTCTACATTGTTTTTTCTATTATTTATTTGTAATATTTGATATCCATCTCTTAAACCTGCCTTGTATGCATTACTAGATTCTTGTAAAGATGTAATGTATGTTTGTTTTGTTGCTGCTCCATTAATAAGTCCTACTATAAATATTAAAACTATAGCAAGTAAAAAGTTAAATAAAATTCCAGCTATTGTTATAGATATTCTTTGTAACCATGTTTTTGATTGCATTCTTTTATTTTCTGGAATGTTTTCGTCTGGTTCTACTTCTTCTCCTGCCATTTGAACAAATCCACCAATTGGAAATAGTCTTATTGAATATACTGTTTCATCTTTTTTACTTTTCCATTTTATAATTTGTGGTCCCATTCCTATTGAAAATTCATATATATATACCCCTGCTTTTTTAGCGAATATAAAATGACCAAATTCATGAATAAATACAATACCACCAAGTATTAAAATAAAATATATTATTGTCACTATTATTCCTCTTTTCTAAATAATTGAAATGAAAAACATAAATCCTAGTATTATAAATAAAATACTATCTAATCTATCTAATATTCCACCATGTCCTGGCATTATATTTGAAAAATCTTTTTTACCAAAATATCTTTTGATTGCTGAAAAAACCAAATCTCCAAATTGACCTAATATTGATAAGAATAAAGAAATTATTATTAAAATGTATATTGGTAATTGTGCATCTACAAAGTTATGATAAAAAAGTACTGATATAAATACACCAATAATCGTACCTCCAATAGTACCTTCCCAAGTTTTTTTAGGAGATATTTCTTCAATTAATTTATGTCTTCCAATTAATATCCCTGTAATATAAGCATATGTATCTGTTATTATAGAAATTAAAAGTAAATATATAAGTAACATTAAACTTTGATTTCTAACGATTATTATTAATGATAAAGCAACACTTATAAATATTACTCCACCTATCATATAAAAAGCATCGTTAACACTATATATTTTTCTATCATGATATAAAACTGTTGGTATTAAATATAATATAAATAAACCACACAAAATTCTGTAATCTATTGAAAATTGCATCCCTGTTTTGGTCGAGTTAAACAATATCATTAAACTAAGTAATATATACGAAATGAATTTTATAAAACTTGGAATTTCTTTTTTTTCATCTTTTATTTTAATAAATTCATACAATCCAATTAACGATAATACATAAACAGAAAAACTAAATACATGTCCTCCTATTATAAGTATTGGAATAAATATTAACATGGCAATTAATGCACTTATTACTCTAGTTTTCATATATCTACCTCACTATAATAATTATAGTATAAACATAATCATTTTACAAGAAAAAAAGGAATTTTAAGTTCCATTATATAGTATTATAATTTATGTAAATATTTTTACATAAAAAAAGAATTAATATTAAAATGAATCTATATTAATTCTTACCTTTTTTTCTCCATTTGCATAAGCTGATGCTTGTACTATAGTTCTTATAGCTGAAGCAGTCATTCCATTTCTTCCAATAACTACTCCCATATCACTTTCATTTACCAATACTTCTATAGTTATAAAATCTTCTTCTACATCAAATTGTCTAACTGAAACACTATCAGGTTCTTTTACTAAATTTTTAATTAATGTTTCTGTTAACTCTAATAAACTCATTATTTACTTTCTTTTTTTGAGTTATGTCTATTCGCAAGTATACCTTGTTTTTTTAGAAGATTTCTTACTGTATCAGTAGGTTGGGCACCATTATCTAACCATTTATTAGCTAGTTCTTCATTTATTTTTACTTCAGCTGGTTCTACAATTGGATTATAAGTTCCAATTTCTTCTATAACTTTTCCATCTCTTGGGCTTCTAGAGTCAGCTGCTACTACACGATAAAATGGTTTTTTCTTTGAACCCATTCTCTTAAGTCTTAATTTAACTGCCATGTTTTTCCCTCCATTCACTTGTTTAATATTAACATAAAAAAGTAAAAGTGTCAACATATTTTTGTTGACACTTAATTATATGTAATTTTCATCTACTTTATCTATTTCTTTTTCCATTTCTTCTGTTAATTCATCTTCCAATTCTTCCCATGGTTCTTCGTCTTCTTCAATTGATATTTTCATTTTAGTTTCGCCTACTATTTCTACACCCAATTCTTTTTCTATATCAAATGTTATATTTGAATCATTTATTTCTACTTTAGAACAAGTTGGTTGTTTTAAAGTTCTAACTATTATATCTGTATCTCCACTTAAATCAGCTGTTTCTTTAGTATGTACATTAAATAAATCATTGTAATCAATTTTTTTATTTACAACTGTTGTTTTACTATCATTATCATATGAATACCATATATTTACATCATATGAACCATCTACTCCTATTTTTTCTCCCGTTTTGTATCCTTTAAATTTGTGATTAATTACCCAACAACCTAATACTGTTGTTGGCTTATTATCTACTTGTATTGAATAATTGTTTTTAAAATATTTTTTCCCTTTACCAACAACCGCTTTTGTAACTATTTCTTTAAATGATGCCATATTTTCACCCCTCACTTTAATATATGCAAATAAAGGATAAAAGTACAAAAATATTTTTTATAATAAAATTTTTTGTAATAACATATTAAAACATTTTATATGTTGTTCTTCATCTTCTATAATTCTATATAACAATCTTTTTACATATTTATCGTTTATTATACTTATATGATATTTATAATTATGTATTGCTTGTTCTTCAATTTTAATATCATTTTTAAGCATATCAATTATATTTGTATTATAATCAACAAAACTACTACTCCAATATGTCATACAATTTTTTTCTTTTATTTTAAATATAGGATTTATACCTAATAATTTTATAGTTTTACCAAGTAGTTCTAAATGTTTCATTTCTACAACTGCGATAGAAGACATTGTTTTTGAAAATTCTTCATTTATGTTAAATTTATCAAAGTATTGATAAATATATTGATTTATAGCTGTTTCTTCACTTACTATGCCAGAATAATCTTCTAATAATAAATTTGCATAATTTATATTTTCTTCTTCTACTTCTATTTTTGGATATGGTTTATCAATTCTACATTCCATAAAATCACCCAATTAATTGTATTCAAAAAAGAAAACATTATTTGCATGTTTTCCTTTTTTTAATTAATATTTTTTAAATTGTATAATTATCTATAAATAATCTATTTTAAAGTTTTATTTTTTTTACTTTATGTTCATCATTAAATTCATTGTAATAACTTGCAATTGATAATATACTATCTAAAGCTATTTTTTGAACAGAACCTTTTTGTTTTATATTTTCCATATTTATTATTACTTTTTCTGTTGGAAATTGTCTTTCTAATGATATATTACCATATTTTTTACCAAATAAAATATTGTAGTAGTTTGTCATAAAATTTAAATTGTTTAAAAATCTATTTTTTAACATTATATTTTCCCCCTTAGGTGCTGTATTGTACCAAAAAATACAAATTTTTTCAATACCTATTATTTGCTTTTATAAATTCAAGTAAATTATTATTAATATCATCTTCAAAATCAACGATTATTCTTTTGTTTATTTTTAAGTTTATTTTGTTAAAATCATATTTATTATTATAAATATACATAATATTTTCAAAATCTAATATAGGATATTTTTTATTTAATCTATCAACTAAATAACTATCTTTTATATTATATTTATTATTCAAATTATATTTTGATACCATTGCTTCTTTTCTTGAAGCAATTATTACTTCTATATTTGGTTCTTTATTATATCTATTAATATAATTTTCATATATTTGTTTTATTGTATCCTCATTTAATTCATATGAAAGTGTTACCTTTTTAACACCCATACTATGAAGAAAAGCAACTGAATATGAGTTAGTTACATTAAATGAAAAATCTGTTTCTACATTTTTATATTTATTTAAACTTCCCATTTCTCCAATTAATAATAAATTATCATAGTCTTCATAATCATATTTTACTCTAGGTAATTTTAAAAGCATTCTATCATCTAAATTTAATAATTGTTTATTTTTTGTATATATTTTATCGAATTTATATTGTTTTAATTTATTTAATATATTAATATTTGATATTTCTAAATTTAGTTCTTCTTTTTGTTTTAAATTTGGTAATTCAATTTTATACTCTTTTTTTACATATTTTATTTCATATAATCTTTTATTATTTAAAAGATTAACTAAGTTTCTTCTTAATTCGTTTAATTCTTTGATATTAATAAATATATTATTATCACTTATAATATCTATGTTATCAATATAATAAATAGTATCACCTAATTTACCTAATTGTTGCTTTATTTTTTCTTTTGTAATTGGAGAATTTATAGATTTTTCTACTATATTTCCTATTACTTTCACATTATTTTTATAATCACTATATTGTATTTCTAATGGCATACCTTCTTTAGCAATAACCATGCATTTAATTTTTATTTTTTTATTTATTTTTATTTTTTGTTTTATCTCATTTAATTGTTTATAATCTGTTGTTTTTACTACTATATCATCTTTTTTTACTTTTTCTTTTACTTTTATACTTACAATATCGTCTTTTTTTGCTTCATTTATTCTTTTTTTATTTTTAAACATACTTGTTAAAGTAAAACCTACATCATTTTTACTTATAAATCTAATTCCATCATTTATATTTAGTGAATCAATTAATTTTATAGTTGCATATTCATTATTATAACCTATTACTTTTCCTATAATGATTCCTTGATGATTTGGTTTTTTATCATTAACTATATTTTCATTTTTTTCATTAAATAAAAATCCTTTAGTAAATTCTCTATTAAATATTTTTTTTAATTCTTTTATATCATCATCTGTTATATTTATATTACCTGTTGTTATATATGAGTCTATTGCTTTTCTATATAATGAAACTACTAAATAAACATATTCTGGTCTTTTCATTCTTCCTTCTAGTTTTATACTATCTACACCAATATTAATTAGTTTATCAATATAATATAATGTATTTAAGTCTTTCATGCTTAATATATAATCGTTTTCATTTATTTTTTTATTATTTGAATATATACTATATGGAAGTCTACAACTTCCGGCACAAACTCCTCTATTTCCACTTCTTCCTCCTATTAAATAACTCATTAAACATTGTCCAGAATAACTTATACAAAGTGCGCCATGCGCGAATATTTCTAATTCAATATTAGTATTTTTTCTTATTTGTTCTACTTGTTCAATACTTGTTTCACGCGCTAAAACAACTCTTTTAATTTTTAATTTTTCCATTAATTTAACTGATTCTAGATTATGAATATGCATTTGAGTAGATGCATGTATTTCTAAGTTTGGATATTTTTTTCTTAAAATATCCATCATTCCTATATCTTGAATTATTATTGCATCAACATTATTAAAATGAAGAAAGTCTACATAATTTAAAAAATCTTCTACTTCATTTTCAAATATAAGTGTATTTACTGTTACATATATTTTTACACCATATAAATGACATAATTTAATTGCTTCTATTATTTGTTCTTCTGTGAAATTTTCTGCAAATGCTCTTGCACCATATTTTTTTCCACTTATATATACTGCATCACACCCTGCATTTATTGCGGCTATTAAACTTTCCATTGACCCTGCAGGCGCAAGCAATTCTGGTTTTTTCATAATATCACCAAATTTATTTTACATTATTTTGTTTTATATTACAAATTAAAAAAGTGAGAAATCTCACTTAAAAATATATAAAAACTCATACTTTCTATTATTTTAATATTTCATTAATGTCATCTATACTTATATTTGTATATTTTGATATTGTATTA
>CANRFG010000002.1 GCA_947629815.1 uncultured Bacilli bacterium | reverse complement strand
ACGCAAGAAAGTAATATGTATATTAATACAAATATAAATACATGTTTGATTTCTACTATTATACTTATAATAATTATATATATAATAGCTAATATTATTTATTGTAAAAGAGATATTAAAAATTAAAAATGTGTTAAACACATTTTTTTATTGATTTATTTATAAAAACTAGCTATAATAAACACTAAAAAGTGTGTGTGATTTTATGGAAAATAGTGGAATAGAGTTTTTAAATAAAATATATAAAGATTTACATTTAAAAGAAGAAGTAATGCATACAGCAAAACCAAGCGATGATAAAAATAAAAAAGTAGAAAGATATATAGATAGAATAGAAAATGTTACAAAAAAAGCAGTAGATAAAAATAAATTAAGTTTATTAAAAAAATACTATTATGATAAATATGTAATAAAAAAGGAAAATGTACCGGATTCATATTTTAGATTAGAAGAAAGAATAGCCTTAGAAAGAGGATATGGTCATATAAAATATAATGAACAATTGAAGAACCAAGCAATAGAAACAATAATAAAAGAGCAAGAAGATTCAATAGATAGATGGTTAGAATATTTTACAAGTGAAGAAACATCTTATTATCCAACATGGTTTAAATATTATACATTTCAAGGAATGTTAAAATTAGGAGAATATGATAAAGAAAAAGGAGAATATACAAAAAGGACATCAAGTACAACAAAACCATTTATAGAAATAAATAGAGAAGCAGTTGCAATGTTATATTCAGAGCTTATAAAATTATTTAAAAAAGAAGAAATACTAGATAAAGAATTAGAAAAATTATTAAATAATGGAAGTTTTACAAAAATATATTCATATATAACAAAGAAATTAGATGAAATAAATAAAGAAAAGTCAAACTCAGAAGAAGGAGTATGGAAAAAATATAATCAAGGAAGTGATCCAGAAATATTATTTAATGATGTACATGGAAAAGGAACAGGTTGGTGTACAGCAGGAGGAATAGAAACAGCAAGAACACATATAAATGGAGGAGATTTCTATGTATATTATACAAAAGATAAAGAGGGAAAATTCACAATACCAAGAATAGCGATAAGAATGGAAGGTAATAGAATAGGTGAAATAAGAGGGGTAGCAAAAGAACAAAATATAGAATCCAATATGGAAAAAGCAGTAAAAGAAAAACTAAATGAATTTTCTGATAAAGAGAAATATTTAAAAAAAGTAAAAGATATGGAAATGCTTACATATGTGTATACAAAATTTGAAAATAAAGTAGAATTAACAAAACAAGATTTAAGATTTTTATATGAGATAGATAATAAAATAATGGAATTTGGATATCAAACAGACCCAAGAATACAAGAGATAACAGATACTAGAAATATAAGAGAAGATTTAGCAAGTGTACTTAATTGTAAAGAAGAAGAAATATCTCTTACAAAAGAAGAAGCATTAAGTGGAAATATAAAATATCATTATGGAAAATTAGATTTATGGGATTTAAGAAGTGCGGAAGGTTTGAACTTACCAGAATATGTAGGTGGAGATTTAGATTTATCCGGTTTAACAAGTGCGGAAGGTTTGAACTTACCAGAATATGTAGGTGGAGATTTAGATTTGTGGAATTTAAGAAGTGCCAAAGGCTTGAACTTACCAGAATATGTAGGTGGAAATTTAAGGTTACATAATCTAACAAGTGCCGAAGGCTTGAATTTACCAAGCCATATAGGTGGATATTTATATTTAGATAGTTTAACAAGTGCCAGAGGTTTAGAATTACCAAATAATTTTAATATTAATAAATTAAAATGTAGTGATGAAATAAAAATGCAATTAATAAAAAGAATGAAAAATAAGCAAAAAATAAAAAGTTTAAAATAATATTAAAAATTAAAAAAAATCAGATTTGATGTTACTAATAGTTTTACATCATTTCTGATTTTTTATAACTCTAAGATTTCTTAAAACTAATACCTATCATAGATGAAGTAGTAGAAGTTAAAAGTAAAATTAAATAATAAAGAATTATTCTAATATTAAATTCTCTCCTAAAAAATATTATACTTATTAAAAACATTAAAGCAATAATTATAAAACCATATTTTATACCCTCAAGCCAACCTTTAGAAGTAGATTTTTTCCCTATTAAAAAACCACCAATAAAAATAGAAATAATTGGTATTAAAATCTTAATAAATTTAAAAAAACTATCACCAATAATATTAAAATAATTAAAAATAGAAAAAATAAAAGTCAAACCAACAATAAAACAAATTGTATATAAAAATGATATACCTATTTTCTTTACTTGCTCCATACAATTCCTCCTAATAAAATATATTAATTGAATATTTTTTTATTCACATCAACATAATAAAAATGGTGATAACATGTATTTAAAAATAATTTCAAAAACACTATTTCTATATTTTTTTATAATATTAGTATATAGAATAATGGGTAAAAAAGAAGTAGGAAAATTAGGAATAGTAGATTTAATAGTTTCAATTTTAATTGCAGAACTTGCAGCGCTTTCGATAGAAGAATATAATGGCTCAATATTAGTTTCAGTTATACCTATACTTTGTTTAGTAGTTGTACAAGTATTATTTGGATATTTTGGTTTAAAAAGCGAAAAATTAAGAAAACTATTAGATGGTAGTCCATGTGTAATAATAAAAAATGGAAAATTAAACTTTAAAGAAATGGTTAAATTAAGATATAGTTTAGATGATTTAGTTAGTCAATTAAGAGAACAAGGAATAATGAGCATAGAAGAAGTTAATTATGCAGTTCTAGAAAATAATGGTAAATTATCAGTATTTAAAGAAGAAAAAAACTATCCTTTACCACTTATATTAGATGGTAAAATAGATTACAATGTTTTAAAAGAAATAAAAAAAGATAAAAAATGGTTAAGTGAAATATTAAATAAAAATAATATAACTTTAAATAATGTATTTTATGCTTTCTATACAAAAGAAAAAACATTTATAATAAAAAAACAAGATGTTTTATGATTTAAAAGATTTTTTAACATTATATAAATCATAAAAAGTTGCAAATAAAATATTCATACTTGTTGCTAAAATCAATCCCCACATACCAATATGTAAAAGAGAAAATAAAAATAAACAAGAAGTTCTTATAATCATCGCACCTAATGTTCCATACATAGCCGTTTTAGCCTTTCCCATTGCTTGTAAACTACTACTTAATGGTGCTTGTATATAATGAAATAAACAAATAGGAGCAATAAATTTTATGTAATTAGAACCACTCGTTGTATTATATACAAGTTTAAGTAAAAAAGATGGAAATAAAACTAAAATAATAGTAAAAGGAATACCAATAATAAGAGAAAATAAAATAGCCTGTTTTATTTTCTTTTTTGCGTATCCATATTGTTTATTTGAATAACTGTAACTTAATGTAGGTATTAATGCTTGTGAAATTGCCATTGTAAAAAAAGAAGGAAGAAGTACCATAGGCATAACATAACCATTTATAATTCCATATTCATTAACAATGAAATCATTAGAATAACCCATCATAAGTAGAGTTGCGCTTAAAATTATAGGCTCAAAAAAATAACCTATATTTCCAATTATCCTAGAACTAGTAGTAGGAAGACTTATGGATAAAATTTCCCTTAAATTATCTTTATTTGGTTTAATATCTTCCTTTTTAATTTTAAAATTTTTAGGTAAGAAGAAAAATAAAACAAAAATAGAAGTAAGTTCACTTGCTATATTAGAAAGAACAACAAACATAATTGCGACCTCTATACCATGACTTAAAAAAACAGGAATACCCACCGCTAATATTATAAGTCTTACTATATCTTCACTTATATTAGAAATAACATGAGGAATCATTCTTTGTTTTCCAAAAAAATATCCTCTAATTATACTAGAAATACTAATAAAAGGAAGAACAAAACCAATAGATATAATTCCTAAGTAAACTCTAGGTTCATGAAGTAAATTATTCGCTAAAACTTTACCAAAAATAAATAAAAAAATCATTATTATTACATTAACAATTACAGTTATAGGAAAAGCACTTGCAACAAGATTTTTATTATTTCTTTTATCCTCAGAAACAAGTTTAGAAATCGCAACAGGAAGCCCTAATTGCGCTATTGCGACTAAAAGCATAAAAGTAGGGGATAAAATCATATAAATTCCAATACCTTTTGTACCAAGTAATCTAGTCATAACTATTTTAATAACCATACCAAGAATCTTTGTTATAAATCCACCAATAATTAATATTAAAGTAGATTTAATAAATTTATTTTTTTTCATAGTTTCTCCTTTAAAAATCTTTTCATTTCATATATAATATATATGTAAATATTAAAAACTTTATTATTAGGAGGAATGTATGGATATAAATTTTAATAGTTTAAAAGAATTATATGATAGACTATTACCAGCTTTAAGAACAAAAAAAGAAGAAATGAGAAGATGCGGAATAAACTATATAAAAGAAGAAGATATTTGGAATTATTTTAAAGAAACAAAATGGAAAAAATCAACTAACCTTTCTTTATATCAAATGGTAACAGATGTATTAAATACAGATAATATTTTAATAGAAGATTATTTTAAAGAAAAAATTTCAAAACAAGTTAGAAATCCTAATTTTGATGAGTAGGTGAATTATGAAAAAAATAAAAATTACATACGATATTTTACTTGAAAAAATCAAATCATATATAAACAATGAAGAAGAATTAAATGTAATAAAAAAAGCTTATGAATTTGCGCAAGAAAAACACTCTGGACAAAAAAGATTAACAGGAGAAGACTACATTACACACCCACTTAATGTTGCTTATATATTAACAGAAATATATGCAGATTATGAATGCTTGTCTGCATCTTTATTACATGATGTTTTAGAAGATTGTGAAGTTTCAAAAGAAGAATTATTAGAACAATTTGGTGATACAATAACAAGTTTAGTTGAAGGTGTAACTAAAATAAATAAATTGAATTTCAATGGAATAAATGAAGCAATGAATGCAAACTATAGAAAAATATTAGTAGGACTTTCAGAAGATGTTAGAGTAATAATAATAAAACTTGCAGATAGACTTCATAATATGAGAACACTTGGAGTATTAGACGAAAAATCACAAAAAGAAAAAGCAAAAGAAACACTAGATATTTTAATTCCAATCGCACATAGACTTGGAATGAATAAAATGAAATCAGAACTAGAAGATTTATCCCTTAGATACTATAAACCAGATGTTTACTTTGATATATCAAAAAAATTAAATCAAACAAAAAATGAAAGAGATGCAATAGTACTTGAAATGCAACAACAAGTAAGTGATTTATTAAATAAAAACAATATTAAACATGAAATAAAAGGTAGAGCTAAAAGTATATTCAGTATTTATAAAAAAATGGATAAAGGCAAAAAATTTAATGATATATATGATTTACTCGCACTTCGTGTATTTGTAAATACAGAACAAGAATGTTATCAAGCACTTGGATATATTCATTCAAAATATAGACCCATTCCAAAAAGATTTAAAGACTATATTGCGATGCCTAAAAGTAACATGTATCAGTCATTACATACAACTGTATTTGGAATAGATGGATATTTATTTGAAATACAAATTAGAACATACGAAATGGATATTGTAGCAGAAAATGGTATTGCTTCACATTGGTCATATAAAGAACATGGTAGTAATGTTAAAGCAGATATGCAAGATGAAATGGAAAAAAAATTACAACTTTTTAGAACGATAATGGAAATGAAAGATGAAGAACAAAACGATAAAGACTTTGTAGAAGCTGTAAAAGAAGATTCATTTAAAGAAGTTATATATGTTTTCACACCTAAAGGAGATGTAATAGAACTTCCAAAAGGTTCTACTCCAATAGATTTTGCATATAGAGTACATAGTGATGTTGGAGACCATATGGTAGGAGCCATCGTAAATGGTGTTTTAGTTCCACTTGATTATGAATTAAAACAAGATGATGTTGTAAAAATAAATACAAATAAAAATTCAATAGGACCTAACTATGAATGGTTAAATATAGTAAAAACACCCCAAGCTAAAAATAAAATTCGTTCATTTTTTAACAAAGTAGATAAAGACGAAAACATAAGACAAGGTGAAGAATTACTACAAAAAGAATTAAGAAAAAGAAAAATCCCATTTAATGAATTTTTAAATACAGAAAACATAAAAAAAATAAAAGATGAATTAAAAATACAAGACTTAAACGAATTATACATAAATTTATCAAATAATAAGTTATTGGCCTCTACTGTGTATAAAATAGTCTATGGTGAACAAGAAGATAAAAGCGCAACTATACTTAAAAATGTAACAAAGGAAAATAACAAAAACATAAACTTTGGTAAAACAGATATATATATTGAAGGAATAAATAACATAAAAACAAATATTGCATCTTGTTGTAAACCTGTTCCAGGAGAAAAAATAATAGGTTATATTACAAAAGGTAAAGGTATTTCAGTACATAAAATAAATTGTTCAAATGTAATAAATTTAAAAGAAAGATTAATAGAAGTACATTGGAATAAAGATATAACTAAAAAATATTATGCAACATTACTTGTACATGCAAAAAAAGATGACAATTTGCTTTTAAATATAATTTCTAAATCAAGTACACTTGGTATTACAGTAAGTAGTGTAAAAACTATAAATAATATAGATGATACTTTATACAATATTACAGTATTAGTAGAAAATATAGAAAAATTATTAAAATATATGAATGAACTTAAAAAAATTGATAATGTAATAGATGTAGAAAGGAGTATTGGGTGAAAGTTGTAGTAACAAGAGTAGAACAAGCAAGTGTAAAAGTTGATAATAAAATAATAGGTAAAATAAGTAATGGACTATTAGTTTTAGTAGGATTTACGAATAATGATACAGAAAAAGACATAGATTATATGATAGATAAAATAATAAATTTAAGAATATTTAATGATGAAAATGGGATAATGAATAAATCACTATTACAAATGAATAAAGAAATTTTAAGTGTTTCACAATTTACTTTATATGCAGATACAACAAATGGTAGAAGACCAAGTTATATAAATGCACTTAATAGTAAAGAAGCAATAAAATTATATGAAATATTTAATAATAAATTAAAAGAGTATGTAAAAGTAGAAACAGGTTTATTTGGCGCTGATATGAAAGTAGAAAGTATAAATGATGGACCTGTAACAATAATTATGGAAAGTAGGTAAAATATGATAAAAAATAAACTTGATTTTAAATTGATAAATATAGCCATATTTATATTAATAGTATTTTTAATGTATCAAACAAGTGGATTATGGATGGGTATACTTGAAAAAATAATAGAAATAGTTGCGCCTTTCTTTTTTGCCTTTATTGTAGCATATGCACTAAGTCCATTTGTAAAATTTTTAATAGAAAAAGGACTTCCAAAATGGTTAAGTATATTAATAGTAGTTTTAATTATAGTTGGAATATTTGTGGCAATAGTAGTAATAGCAGGACCATTATTATTTGGTCAATTATCTAGTCTATTTACAGGAATAATATCTTTCTTTAAAGAAATATCTGCTGATTATGCATTAAACTTTGGAAGTATACAAGAAACATTAAGTAAAGGATTTTCAAACATACTATCTAATTTAGGTAACTATGTTTCTAATGGCGCTATAAACTTTATAAGCGTATCATTAAGCTTTTTATCTTCATTATTAGTATCAGTATCAGCAGCAATATATTTCTTAATAGACATGGATAAAATTAAAAATGCAGTTAAAATGTTTGTAAAAAAGAGGTCTAAAAAAGTATTTAGATATTTACATATATTAGATGAACAAATGAAAAAATATTTAGTAGGTTTTATTAAAATACTTATTATAAATTTCTTCCTTTATTCATTTGCGTTCTTTATAGTAGGACATCCTAATGCATTACTTCTTGGCTTTTTAGCGTCTATCTTATCTATAATTCCATATTTTGGTGGAATATTTACTAACTTAATAGCTTTAGTAACAGCTTTTGTAGTAAGTCCAGCCTTATTTATAAAAACACTTATTTCAGTAGTTGTTTTATCTGTTTTAGATGGAAATGTTATAAGTCCACTTGTTTATGGTAAATCAAATCAAATGCATCCTATTGTAATTATACTTGCAGTATTTGCATCTGGATTATTACTTGGAATAGCAGGTATCGTTTTAGCGCTTCCTCTTTCAATAATTATAGTAACAACAGTTAAATATTTTAAAGACGATATAACAGATATTATAGATGATATAACAGATGATAAAAAAGTAAATAAAACTGTATAAATTTAAAACTTTATATAGTTTTTTTTTTATATTTGTAGTATTATATATGAGTAGTGAGTAGGAGTTAGTTATGAGTAAAAAAAGAAGATTGAAAAAAGAAAAAATATTTAGAGTGTGTAGTATTTTATTTATTGGATTTTTGTTTATATTTTTTAGCTCAAGATTAGTATATAATTTTATATTAGAAAATGTGAATAAAAAACCAGATTCGAGTTTACTTTCAGATAAAATTATTTATAGTATAGATGAAAATAAAACCATATATGATGGAGAAAAAACAATATTGAAAGGTAATATAGATAACAATTATATTTCATATTCTGGAATATTATGGAGAGTAATGGAAATAGAAAATGGAAATATAAAAATAGTTTCTGATGATAGTATAACACTATTACCATGGGGACAAAATAAAAATTATGAAGAATCAAATATAAATAAATGGTTAAATAGTACTTTTAAAAATAATTTAACAGACATTGAAAAATATCTAACTTTAAACGAAATGTGTATAAACAATACAAATGAAATAAATATAACAGAATGTCAAAATAAAAATGACTATATTTCTATATTATCAATGAATGAATATATAACTGCAGGAGCAAATGATAGTTACTTAAATAATAATACATATTTTTGGCTATCTGCTACTAATGATAAAAATGAGCCTTGGTATGTATTTGATAATGGTGGAATAAAAGAAGATAATAGTAATCATATATATGGAGTAAGACCTGTTGTAGTTTTAAAAGATATTGATTATATATTTGGAAATGGTACAAAATCTTCACCATATTTAGTATCAAATGAACCTGTAGATAAATTAAGTGAAGTTGAATTAGGTAGTCTTATAGATTACAGTGATTATACTTGGAAAGTTGTAGGTAAAACTGATACTTCAATTAAATTAGTTTTAAATGAACCATTAACTATTGATGAAAAAGAAGTAGAAAAAATTTATTCAAAAAAATATTATGAATTTAATTTAAAAGATACAAATGGTATTGCATATTATTTAAATAATACTTTTTATAAAACACTAACAAATAAGGATTATTTACAAAAAGGAGACTTTTATATAGGAAAATATGATTTATTTGATTTAGATGAAATTTATAGTGAAAGTGTAAATACATATGTAGGATTACTTACAATAGGAGATATATATTTACCAGAAAATGATGATATGTATTTATTAAGTTCTATATCAAATGATAATACTATTCCTGTTGTAAATAAAAACAATACTATATTTTATAATTTAATAAGTTATGAATCAAAAATAAAACCTGTTATATATTTAGATAAAGAAATAGAAATAAAAGGTGGAATTGGAGATATAAATTATCCATTCGAATTGAGGTGATTTTAGATGGTACCAGAAAAAAAGAAAATAAAAAAAACAACTATTTTACTAGGAGTTTTAGATTTCCTTGCTATCGTATGTTTATTTTTAATGTATGGACCTATATCATATTTTAGAAATTTATGGGTAACAACTGCTATGACAACAAAATCTCATAAGTATTTAGCAAGAACATTTTTTAATGATGACACTATTAATAAAATAGTTTCAACTAATTATGTTAAAAGTAATGGAGAAACAGACGCAAGTATTATTAAGGTTGGAGAAATAAAAGAAACAGATTCATATGAATCTATATACGAAGAACAAATTCTTAAAAAAGATGAAGGAAATGATTTATATAAAATAATAGAAGTAACAGGGCCTAATTATAAAGGATATATGGCTGTAATATATGACCCTTCAAGAGTTACTTTAGCGACTGCAAAACATTTTGGAAAAGGTGGACAAACAATAGACAAGATGTTAGAAAATAATGATGGTATACTTGGTATAAATGCGAATGGATTTTCAGATGGAACTAGTCAAAATTTAGGAAGTATTCCAACAGGAAATGTAATAAAAGATGGAAAAATCATATGGAAATCAGGAACAACAGGTAATTTGATAGGCTTTAATAATGATAATGTATTAGTCTTATATAAAGGTACACCAGAAGAAGCGATAGAACAAGGTGTAAGAGATGCAATGGAATTTGGACCTTTCTTAATAGTAAATGGCCAACCAGCTGAAGTAAAAGGTAATGGTGGTTGGGGAATTGCTCCAAGAAGCGCAATCGCACAAAGACAAGATGGAATTGTATTATTTTTAGTAGTAGATGGAAGAAGCAGTTCTAGTATAGGTGTAGATATGCAAGAACTTATAAATATATTTACAAGATATAAAGCTTATAATGCAGCAAATTTAGATGGCGGTGGTTCATCAGTTCTATACGAGTCAGGAAAAGCTATAAATAATGTTTCAACACTTAGATATATTCCAACTGCATGGATACTTAAATAATTAACCAATTAAAAAAGTACTAATACCATATTTCTCATTCATAGGGTCAAAGAAAAATGGTGCGATTATTGGATTATAAGTTAAATAAGCAAAAACAATATAAAGTATGATTATCATAACTAAAGAAACTATATTTAAATAATTATAGTTTTTTTTCATAGAAAGTATTTTATAAGAAATAAATTGTGTAATCATTATTGATATAAAAAGTATAATTATAGTTATTATAAATTTTTCGCCAATCCAGTAATAAATAGGTAAGAAAATAATTAAAAATATTGCAATATTAAAAACACAAGAAACGAAAATATTAAAAATATAATTATTAAATTTAACATTATATTTTTTAAGTAAAATATATTCTATTAAACTATAAATAAGTATAGAAGAAGATATCATTTTCATATGTTCAAAAATACTTTCATTTACAGGAAAAAATATAGCGAATAATCCATTTGGAAATAAATCATATAAAAAATGTGATAAAAAATTAATTAAAAATACACCAAATATAGAAATAATTTTGATTTTTTTTAAGTTCATAAAACACCTCTTATTTAATAATATGGTTAAAATATTAAAAAAAACTCAAAAAATTGCAATAAAAAAAAGGAAATTGAAAACTTTTGTCGTATATTATTATTAGGGTGTGGTCATATGGAGTTTTTAAGTAGTGAACAATTAACCAATATTAGAAATAGTGTAGATATAGTAGAAGTAATATCAAAATACATACCTTTATCACCTAAAGGTAAAAACTACTTTGGAATCTGCCCATTTCATGACGACCATTCTCCAAGTTTAAGTGTTTCAAAACAAAAACAAATATATACATGTTTTGTTTGTGGAGCATCAGGTACAGTATTTAAGTTTATACAAGATTATGAAAATGTATCGTTTAAACAAGCTGTAAAAATAGTTGCTGATTATGCAGGTATAAATGTAAATCTTGGAAATATAAAAAGTAGAGTTGAACCTAATCAACAATTATATGATATTTATGATATTAGTACAAAATTTTATCAAAATAATATAAATACATCAGAAGGAAAACAAGCTAAAAAATATTTATATGATAGACAAATAACAGAAGATATAATAAAAGAATTTCAAATTGGACTAGCCTTAAAAAATGCAGATTTGCTTTTAGAACTTCTTACGAAAAAAAATTTTAGTAAAGAAGATATGATAAAAAGTGGACTTATAATAAAGCGAAAAGGTGGATATGCAGATATATTTTATAATAGAATAATGTTCCCACTTTACGATTTAAAAGGTAGAATAGTAGGTTATAGTGGTAGAATATATAATAATGAAACTGATTCTAAATATGTAAATACTATGGAAACAGAAATATTTAAAAAGGGAGAATTATTATATAACTATCATAGAGCAAAAGAAGAAGCAAGAACTAAAAACCAAATAATAATAGTAGAAGGATTTATGGATGCGATAAGATTATATTCAGTTGGAATTAAAAATGTAATCGCTACGATGGGGACTGCTGTTACAAGGACACAAGCAAACCTAATAAAAAGAATGGCTAAAAATGTTATTTTATGCTTTGATGGAGATGAAGCAGGTGCGAAAGCTACATTTTCATGTTCAAATGAATTATCTCTTATTGATGTTACACCTAAAATTGTTAGACTTGAAGAAGATTTAGACCCAGATGAATATATAAAAAAATATGGAAAAGAAAAATTTCTATATAAAATTGATAATCCTATGAATGTAATGGATTTTAAATTATCATATTTAAAAAAAGGAAAAGACTTTAATAATAATATTGAAAAAGCTGATTATATTAATAGTGTTATTAATGAATTAAATAAAATAGATGATGAAATTTTAAAAGAATTAACAATAAATAAAATTAGTGAAGAATCTGGTTTAAATATAGATTTACTTAAATCAAAATTAATTGAAAGTAAAAAAGAAGAAAAAAAAGAAATAGAACAAAAAAAAGCAGAAACAAAAAAAACAACAAAATATGAAAAAGCACAAATGTATTTATTATTTTATATGCTTAGAAATATGAGTGTAATAAAGACATATGAAAAAAGGGTAACATATATACCAATAGAAAAATATAGAAAACTTGCCTATGAAATAAGTTATTTTTATAAAAAAAATAATTTGAATAAAATAGATGAAGCAGAGTTTTTAACTTATTTGTCACTTGAAAATGAAAAAATGCTTACTACAGTTGGAGAAATAAATAGTTTAAATTTAAAAGAAGAATGTACAACTGAAGAAATTGATGATTATGTTAATGTAATAAATGAGTTTAATATTAAAAATGAATGTAAAGAATTAAGAAGCAAAATGAATGAAGAATCTGACCAAAATAATAAAAAACAATTATTACAAAGAATTATAGATTTAAGAAAAGAAAATTGAGGAGAAATATTATGATAAATGAAATAAAAGGATATGAAGAAAGAAAAGAAGAATTAGTAAAAAAAGGTAAAGAAAAAGGTTTTTTAACTTATGAGGAACTTGCAAGTGCATTAAAAGGATTAGATTTAGATGCAGATACATTAGATGATTTATATAATGTTTTTAATGAAAATAATATTGCAATAGTATCAGAAGAAGAAAATAATGGAACAAACGATAGTGAGGAAGATGGAGATAAATTATTACTTGATGATGACGATTTGACAAAAGATCTTACAATAAATGATCCTGTTAGAATGTATTTAAAAGAAATAGGTCAAATAAAATTACTAACTATGCAAGAAGAACTTGATTTAGCAGACAGAATATTAGAAGGCGATGAAACTGCTAAGACAACACTTGCAGAAGCCAATTTACGTTTAGTAGTTAGTATCGCTAAAAGATATGTTGGCCGTGGAATGTTATTCTTAGACTTAATTCAAGAAGGAAATATTGGATTAATGAAAGCAGTAGATAAGTTTGATGTTACAAAAGGATATAAATTCTCAACTTATGCAACATGGTGGATTAGACAAGCTATCACTAGAGCTATTGCTGACCAAGCAAGAACTATAAGAGTACCTGTACATATGGTAGAAACAATTAATAAACTTGCTCGTATTCAAAGACAATTAACACTTGAATTAAATCGTGAACCTACAGAACAAGAACTTGCTAAAAAAATGAATGTTTCAATTGATAAAATAAGAGAAATTTATAAAATAAGTCAAGAACCTGTTAGTTTAGAAACTCCAATAGGAGAAGAAGATGATTCACATTTAGGTGATTTTATTAAAGATGAGAGAAATATGAGTCCAGAAGAGTATGCTACTAATGAAATGTTAAAAGATGAAATATCAGATGTTTTATTAACTTTAACAGAAAGGGAAGAAAAAGTAATAAGACTTAGATTTGGACTTGAAGATGGTAAATCAAGAACACTTGAAGAAGTAGGTCAAATGTTTGGTGTAACAAGGGAGCGTATTCGTCAAATTGAAGCAAAAGCATTAAGAAAACTTAGACATCCATCTCGTTCAAGAAAACTAAAGGATTATATGGGTGATTAATGTTATCAAAAAGATTAGATACAATCGCACAAATGATAGATACATCTAATGTATATGATGTTGGATGTGACCATGCATTGTTAGACATATATTTAACTAAAGAAAAAAATATAAATTGTATAGCTATTGACAAGAGTAAAGATTGTGTAAAGAAAGCAATTAATAATTGTAGTAAATATAATGTAGATATAAAAGTTTTATGCAATGATGGTTTAAATAACATTGATTTATTACAAGATAGTACTGTAGTTATAAGTGGAATGGGTACTAAAAATATTATAAATATAATTAAAAATAAAGATATTGAAACTTTAATATGTCAATCTAATAAAAATATTTATGAATTAAGAAAAAATATATGTAATTTAGGATATTATATTAAAGATGAAAAAATTATCTTTGATGATAAATATTATATAATTATGAAATTTAAAAAAGGTAAAAAAGAGTATAGTTATAAACAATATTTTTTAGGCCCTATATTACTTAATAATAAAGATGATATATATATAAATTATCTGAAAAGATTAAAAAAAATTATAGAAAAAGATATAGATAAATATGATTATTTAAAAAAAGAAAAATACATGTATATTTTAGATGAAATAAAAAAAGAGATTTAATCTCATTTTTTATGCAAAAAATGTAGGGCCATTTTCATATGAAGTAACTGTATTTTCATCTGATTCAATATTAGATATATTATTTGATTTATTATTTGAAGTATTAGAATTAGTACTTGAAGGTGTATCTACTTTTTTAAATTCATTCATAACTTTGAACATTGTTTTTGCGTTTTTTACAATAGGCGAAATTTGTTTAATAGTTGGTATTGTTTGATTTATAATGTTAAGTGTTCTTTGTGTACCATTTAAAATACCACTCCAATTTATACCATTTCTAAATATTCTACTAAATAATCCTGTGCCACTTGCTCTAGGAACATTTACCATTGGGTAGCCCATATTATAAGGAAAATAATAGTTCATTTGTTCCACCTCTAAAATATTATATGTTTATTTAAAAAAAAGTTTTACAAAACATATTTTTATGTTATAATATTAATGTTAAGGTAGGATAAGGAGAATGTTTATGACAAAAAAACCTAAAGATATTTTGTCAACCATATTAAATATTATTAAATACCCTTTCCTTGGACTTGTTTTTATTGTATATTATTTAGGAGATTTTATATGTCATGTATTTAAAGGTATTGCATACATTGTATATTTAATCTCTAAGCCATTTACAATTTTATATAAGTCTCTTATTAAAAAGAATAGTGAAGGGAAAACAAAAGTAAAAAAACAACATTTGATTAATGAAAATAAGAAGGATAACTTAAAATTATTACAACAAGAAAATGAAAAAGCAGAAAAAGAGAAGCTAGCTTTAGAAGAAAAAGAAAGATTACGTAAAGAGAAAGCAGAAAAAAGGAGACTTGCTTTAGAAGAAAAGACAAGATTACGTAAAGAAAAAGCAGAAAAAAGAAAATTTGCCTTCGAAGAAAAACAAAAATTACGTAAAGAAAAAATAGAAAAAAGAAAAGAATTACAAGAACAGAAAAGATTATTAAAAGAGGAACAAAAGAAAAAGAAACAAGAAGGATTACAAGAAAATAGAAAAGAAGATACAAAATATCAAGAAAAACTAAAAAGACAAGAGCAAAAGAAATTAGCTAAAGCTAATAAGGAACAAAAGAAGAGAGAATTATTAGAGAAAAAAGCTCAACTTGCTATTGAAAAAGAAAGATTAAAAGAACAACTAACTGCGAAAAAATTAGAAGAAAAAGAAGAAAGAAGAATAGAAAAAGAGAGGGTAAGACAAGCAAAATTAGAAGCTAGAGAACAAAGAAAAGATTTACCATTAAATAAAAGAATTTCTCTTATAATAAAATCTATTCCAACTTTACCTGCATTAATAGCTAAAAAAGTATCAAAAGCTTTTGAAAATTTACCATTTGTAAGAAATGCAAGAAATAAAAGAGATATTAATAGACAAGCTTTAATGCTTGAATTTGAAGGAAAAGATGCAGAAAAAAATGCTACTAAAATAGTATATGTATATGAAGCAAAAAATCCTGAAGGTAAAATAGTAAAAGAAAGATTTGCTGCATATTCAAAAGTTGAAGTTCATTCATTCTTGTTAAGTGAAGGTTACGAAGTATATAGTATTAAGACCAGCCCACTTATTCAATTATTATTTAAAGAAAATGGAACAGTTAAGTTTAAAACTAAAGATTTGGTATTCTTCTTAACACAATTATCAACTTATTTAAAAGCAGGTATTACATTAGTAGATGCTTTAAAGGTTTTGGCAAAACAATATAACAAAAAGAGAACATATAGAGATATATTTAGAACTATGATATATGATTTATCAACAGGTGAAAGTTTTAGTGGAGCTATGTTGAAACAAGGTGCAACTTTCCCAAGATTATTGATAAATATGGTTAAAGCTGCTGAATTAACAGGTGAGTTAACAGAAGCTTTAGATGATATGGCAGAGTATTATACAGAAACGGAACAAACTAAAAAACAAATGATAAATGCTATGATGTATCCAGCTATTGTATTTACAGTAGCAATTGCTGTTATGACATTTATAATGATAGTTGTAATTCCAAACTTTGTTGAGTTGTATAATTCTATGGACCCAGATAAAATACCAGACTTTACTAAAGCTGTAATTAGAGTAAGTGATTTTATAAAAGCAAATATAATAATGATTGTAGTAGTTATTATAGTTATTGTAATTGCATTTATAATTTTATATAAGAAGGTCAAGTCATTTAGAACTGTTGTTCAATGGTTACTTATGCATGTACCTGTAATTGGTAATGTTATGATATATAACGAAGTTACTTTGTTTACTAAAACATTTGCATCATTGTTAGCGCATAATGTATATATTACAGATAGTATGGACATACTTAACAAGATAACTGACAATGAAATATATAAAATGATAATAATGGATACAGTAACTAATTTAGCGAAGGGTGAAAAAATATCTTTAGCATTTAAAGACCATTGGGCTTTCCCTATACCTGCTTATGAGATGTTAGTTACAGGTGAAAGTACAGGTCAATTAGCTGAAATGATGCAAAAAGTATCAGTTTATTATCAAGAAATGCACAGAGATATTGTTGCTAAAATAAAAACATTCCTAGAACCTATTTTACTTATATTTTTAACTACTATAGTAGGTATTATAGTACTTGCTATTGTAATACCAATGTTTAATTTATATGAAACAATTCAACAGATTTAAGGAGTTGACATGATGATAGTATATTATTCTATTTGTTTCTTTATACTTGGTTCTATATTAGGTTCATTTTATAATGTAGTTGGATATAGATTACCAAAAGGAGAATCATTATTATTTCCTAGTTCCCATTGCACTAATTGCAATCATAAGTTAATGCCTTGGGAACTAGTTCCTATATTTTCCTTTATATTTTTAGGTGGAAAATGTAGTAAGTGTAAACAAAAAATATCTTTATTTTACCCTTTATTTGAAACAGTATCAGGATTATTATTTATGATTTCATTTTTGATATTTGGTTTTAGTTATGAATTAATTATATGTTTAACTTTTATTTCATTAATATTAATAATAACTATAAGCGATTATAACTATATGATAATATGTGATGAAGTACTTATTTTTTTCTCAATATTGTTATGTATTGAAATATTCTTTATATATGGATATAAAGTATTATTATACAGATTATTAAGTGCACTAATAGCTGGAGTTGTAATGTTTTTAATCAAAAAACTTGGAGATTTTTTATTTAAAAAAGAATCAATGGGTGGGGGAGATATAAAGTTACTTGCAATTTTAGGTCTTACTTTAGGATGGCCACTTGCTTTAATTTCAATTTTTTTTGCATCAGTAATAGGTCTTCCTCTAGCGCTTATAATTTGCTTAAGAAATAAGGAACATATATTACCATTTGGACCTTTTTTAGGGGCAAGTGCGATTCTTATTCTTCTTTCAAAAATAGATATAAATCAAGTTTTGGATTTTTTTACAATTATCAAATAACTATTGATTTTTAATCAAATATATGATATATTATTTGACGCATAAGTGATTATGTTATGCATAAATGCATATAATAAAAATGCTACTAATATGTAGCTCAAAAAAGCTGGTGATTCCGACCATAACAGGAAATTAAAAAAGCGGTGATTCCGACCATAACAGGAAATTAAAAAAGCGGTGATTCCGACCATAACAGGAAATTAAAAAAGAAACTAGAGAGCTCACTCTAGTTTTAATTTTATTTTTGTTATATAATTAAGTGGGTGAGTAAGATGAGGAAAGAATTAAAATTAGTTAAAATAGACAGTAAGTATTGCGATTATTTAAGAACTTTTGATAATAAAGTTCCATATAATTATGGCAAAAAAGAAATTAGGCCATTTGTTGGAGTATTATTTGAAGTTGCTAATTGCATGTACTTTGCACCTTTATCTAGCCCTAAACCTAAACATTTAAAAATGAAAGGTAAACTTGATTTTTTAAAGATAGATGATGGTAAATTAGGGGCAATAAATTTTAATAATATGTTACCTGTAATGTCTCCAAATATACATTTATTGAATTTAAAAATATATAATACAAAGGCTGAAGAAAAATATATAAATTTGTTAAAATCGCAAATTTATTGGTTAAATCGTAATAGAAGCAAAATTTTTAAAAGAGCTATTAAAATATATAATGGTTATATAAATGATAAATTAGACAAAAATATTAAAAATAGATGTTGTAACTTTAAACTTTTAGAAGAAAAATGCAATGAATTTAATAAAAAAACTGTTAAATAACAGTTTTATGAAAATAAATCATCAAAATCGTCAGTAATAGATCTAGAATTATCTAATTTTGACTTATCTGATTCAGAATCATCTTCTGAATCTTTTATTTTATCATCTACTTTAATATTTTTTTCTTCAGATTTTTTTTCTTCAAAATTTTTTCCTTTTTTATCATTATGAGATATATTAGTAAAATCTATTGCTGTTTTTAAATCATAATCACTTGTACCACTATATCTTTCGTCATTATCTAATTCTATTAGTTTAAGTACTTCTTCAATAGTTGTTTCTCCTTCAACAGCTTTTTCTAGACCATCTTGTAGTAATGTAACTACATCTGATTGATAAACCAATTCTCTTAATTTTTCTCTTGATAAATTTACACTTAATGCATCTTTAATTTCTTGATTAATTATTAATACTTCGTGGATTGCAATTCTTCCATGATATCCATTACCACATTTATCACAACCAACAGCAGAGTATACATAATCTACATCTTTTCCTAAAACTTTTTTAAGTAATTCTTTTTCATATTCATTAGTATGTCTTTTTTCTCTACAATCTGGACATAACCTTCTTGCTAATTTCTGTGAAATTATGCCTGTTAATGAACTAGCAAGTAAATATCTTTCAACTTCCATATCAAGTAGACGTTCAATAGTATTAAGTGAGTTATTAGTGTGAAGTGTAGACAAAACTAAATGTCCTGTAATAGATGCACGAACAGCTATTTTAGCAGTTTCAGTATCACGAATTTCTCCAACCATTATAATATTTGGGTCTTGACGTAATATTGAACGAAGTGCAGTAGCGAAGTCCAAACCAATTTCACTATTTGTTTGAATTTGGTTAACACCTTCAATATCCATTTCGATAGGGTCCTCAACAGTAATTATGTTAGTATCTTCACGATTTAGTCTTTGAATTATAGAATAAACAGTAGTTGATTTACCTGTACCTGTAGCTCCTGTTACCAATATTATTCCATTTGGAACTTCTATCATTTTTAATACTTTTTTATAATTTGATTCACTAAATCCTAATGCATCAAGTCCAGCTAAACTCATTGAATAATCCAAAATACGAATAACTACTTTTTCACCTTCATTAGTTGGAATAGAAGAAACACGAAGGTCAAGATTTACATCTTGAATCGTGGTTTTTATCGCACCATCTTGTGGTAAACGAGATTCTGTAATGTTCATTCCACTTATTATTTTTATACGAGTTATAAGATTCTTTTTAATACTATTAGGAATAGTTGTATAGTCAATTAATCCACCATCTATTCTTATTCTTACTTTCATATATTCAGTTAGTGGATCGAAATGTATATCACTTGCGCCTCTTTTAGAAGCATCAACTAAAATGTCATTAACGATTTCAACAACTGGCATCTTTTCAAAATCAAATACTTTAATCACTTTATTCTCTCCTTTTTATTCATTTATAATTTAGGACTAGCATTTATCCTAAAATTATTATATAATAGAAATGTAATAATTTCAAGATAAAGGGGCATGTTTTATGAAAAAAAATAATAAAGGCTTTATGATAACGGAAGCTTTAATAATTTCTACTATTGTTTTAGCGATACTTGTATTTATGTATGCACAATTTAGAACAATTAATAAAGGATTTAATCAAACTTTTAAGTATAATACCGTTGAAGATATTTATAAAACAAATGAAATAAAAAAATTCATAGAAACAGACGCTACAAATAATATGATTTCTTTACTTAATAGTTCTGACTATGGATACTTAGATATAACAGAGTGTAATATAACAACTTATAATGATGTTAGTTTTTGTAAATACTTATATGAAAAATTACAAATAAAATCAGTTTTATTGTTAGCAGAAGATGTAACAAATGTTGTAAATGGTAAGATGAATAATTTAGAAACAGGTACTCAAAATTTTCTAAAATATATAAAAAATAATTATACAGGAAATTATCATAGGATAGTTGTTTCTTATAAAGATGGAACATATGCCACTTTAAGAATTGATGTATTAAGAGATATATACGATTTTGAATATACAGGAGATGTTCAAATTTTTACTGCTCCAATAGACGCTTATTATCAAATAGAATTATGGGGAGCGCAAGGTGGAGATGCAAGTGATACTTATATAGGTGGAAAAGGTGCATATACTAAAGGAACAATATATCTAAAAAAAGATACTAAATTATATGTTTATGTTGGAGCAACAGGAAATAGGGATTTGAAATTTATTTCTGATACTATAACGGATACAGCGACTAATTATACATGGCCTAGAAAGTACTATGAAGGAGATGTTATGTTTAATAGTGGAACATATTCTTCAGCACAAGAAAATGGTTATGGAATGTCAGGTGGAGGTGCTACTGACATAAGATTGATAAATGGTAATTGGGATAATTTTGATAGTTTAAAATCTAGAATAATGGTAGCCAGTGGTGGAAGTGGTGCCAGTACATATCATCGCTCTTCTAATGGTGTTCCAGGTGGGGCTTTATCAGGAATTGATGGTAGTGTATTAGGTACTGATGGAAGCATTCCAACAGGTGGAACACAAACGTCTGGTGGTTTAAAAGGTACTGGAAGATATACAACAGCATCTACAAATGGTACTTTTGGAAAAGGTGGGCAAGGTGTTTTTGGTACTAGTAGTGGTGGGGCTGGTTACTATGGGGGTGGAGCTGCTTCACATGGAGCAGGAACTGTTGGCATAGGTGGAAGTGGTTCTTCCTTCATATCTGGATATGAAGGTTGTGATGCTATAGCTGAGACATCTACTGAAAGTAATATCATTCATACAGGACAATCAGTACATTATAGTGGATATGAATTTGAATATGCAGAAATGATTGCAGGAAATAGTGAGATGCCTAATTATCAAGGTGGTACAATGATAGGTAATTCAGGTAATGGTTATGCAAGAATTACAATGTTATCAGAATAGGAGATGTAAAATGAAAAGTAAAAATGGATTTACAATAGTAGAGTTATTGGTTTCACTATCATTAACATTAGTCGTTATCATTGTACTATTTGAAATAATAGTTGTATTAAAAGATTTATTTCAAGTTTCAAGTTTAAAAACAGAATTACTAAATAAAAAGTCAATATTAGTTGAAAATATATACTCTGATATAAATAGTAGATCAGTTTCAAGAATTGAACAATGTGGAGATTATTGTTTAGATTTTACAATGAACGATGCAAGTACTAAAAGATTACAAATTGATAAAGAAAATTTAATAATTAGTTATGGAGATTATACAATTAAATTAAACAATACTTATAGTATTGGAAGTATATATTTTTCTAATGATATGACAAATTATATTTCAACAGAAAAAAACAATGGAATATTTAATGTAAGAATACCTATATATTCTAAAGTAACAAATGATGAAAATTTAGGAATAAATATAGTTGCAACTTACAATACAAGTGGGATGGCAATAGGTTCACTTTATATAGCCGATTTAAACGAAAATGAATGTTTAGATGGTATTTTCTGTAAAGATAAATTATATGCAGTTGGAAATCAAGTTAAATTAGGAAATTATAATTGGCATATAGTTAAAGACGAAGAATCTTCAGTAACCTTGCTTTTAGATGGTAACGAAATACCAAATAGAAGCCATACAATAACAGGTATGACATCATATAAATGGTCTACATCTTATATAAATAAGTATTTAAATGACACATTTTATAAATCTTTATTATCAAGTGAAATAGATGAAACAGAAATTTTAACAAAAAATAAAGGTGTATGTGATGATGAATCTGGTAAAGGTGGTAATCCAGGTGTATTAAATACAGAACAAAAAACATGTAAATCTGATTATGTATATTCAAATGTAAGATTGATGTCTTTAAGTGAATTTGAAGAAATTAAAAAATATTTACAAGATAATAATATAGATTCAAGTTTCTTATATTCTGATGAAGTTGGTAAATGGGCACTTATAAATGCTGATAGTAAAGAAAATAAAATTATGTTAGTAAACTCTGATGGTAGTACAGGACTAGAAACTTATTCGGCGCTTTTAAATGTAAGACCTATTGTTGTTATAATGAAAAAATAAACATATTTCTAATATGTTTTTTCATTTACAAATTATTGTTTTAACTTTATATTATTGGTTTTTTGTAAAATTTATAGTATAATTATTATGTTTATAGGAAGTGTTAATATGTACTTAAAAAAAATAATCGCGCATGGATTTAAGTCTTTTGCAGATAAAATAACAATTGAATTAAATGATGGAATAATAGGTATAGTTGGTCCTAATGGAAGCGGTAAAAGTAATGTTGTAGATGCAGTTCGTTGGGTTTTAGGTGAACAATCAGTAAAATCACTTCGTGGTGATGGAAATATGACAGATGTAATATTTTCTGGTAGTAAGTCTAGAAATCCAAGTAATGTAGCTTCTGTTACTTTAATATTTGATAATACAGACTCATATCTAAACCTTCCTTATACAGAAATTTCAATAAAAAGAAGAGTATACAAAGATGGAACAAATGAATACTATTTAAACAATGAAAAATGTAGATTAAAAGATATAACAGATATATTATTAGATAGTGGTATAGCTAAAGAAAGTTTTAACATTATATCACAGGGTAAAATAGAAGAAATAATATCAAGTAAACCAAATGAAAGAAGAATAGTATTTGAAGAAGCAGCAGGTGTTTTAAAATATAAAAGAAGAAAAGAAGAAGCACTAAGAAAACTAGAAAAAACACATTTTAACATGAATCGTGTTGGAGATATAATTAATGAGTTAGAAACACAGGTAGAACCATTAAAAGAACAAAGAGATAAAGCATTAGAATATAATTCATTAAAAGAAGAATTATCAAGCATAGAAATAGCTTTAGTTGCGAATGATATAACAAATATAAACTATAAATATCAAGATAAAAAAAATTTAATTGAAAAACTAAACAATGAAATACTAGAACTTTCCAATAAAACAAGTAATAATGACGCTAATGTAGAACAAAACAAATTAAAACTTACAAAATTAGATAATGAAATTAAACAAAAACAAAATGAGTTGTTAGAAATAACAGGTAAAGTAGAAAAAATAAATGGTCAAAAACAAATAATATTAGAAAGAAAAAAATACGAAGTTGATGATATAAAACTTCACAATAATATTTTAGAATTAAAAGAAAGTTTACTAAAAATAGATAGTGAATTAAATGTAGTAAATAATGAATTATCTACATTAAAATTAGAACAAGAAAAAATAGAAGAAAACTATAACAAATATGAAAACATTATAGAAAATTTAAAAAACGAAAAAACAAATATTCAAAATAAATTATCAAATAAATTAAGAGAAGAAACATATTTACAAAATAAAAAAGAAACATTAAAACAAAATATAGAAAATAATTCAACTCTACCATATCCTGTAAAAAGCATACTTTCAAATCCTAAATTAACAGGTATTCATGATGTAATTGGAAATATAATCGATACAGATGATAAATATAAAAAAGCAATTTCTACAAGTTTAGGTGCATCATCATCTACAATAATCGCAGATAATGAAAATTCTATAAAAGAAGCAATTACATATTTAAAAAACAATAATATTGGTAGAGCTACTTTTTTCCCACTTAATATAATTAAATCAAAAACAATCGATAATGAAACAAAAAATATGATAGATGGAGAAAAAGTTATTTCAACTGCAGATAAATTAATTAAATATGATCCAAAATATAAAAATATTATAGAAAATCAATTTGGAAATGTTATAATATGTGATAATATTGATACATTAAATAAATTTTCTAAAAAAATAAATTATCGTTATAAAGTTGTAACACTAGATGGTGAATTATCACATGTAGGTGGTGCCATAACAGGTGGTAAAGATACAAAACAAAATAATATAATAACAATTAAATACGAATATGAAAAATCACTAAAAGAACTAGAAAATATTGATAAAGATATAAATGAAATAGAAATACAAATAAATAATATAGATGAAAATATTAAAATAAACGAAGAAAATTTATACTTAATAAATAAAGAAAAAATAAATATTGAAAGTAAAATAAGTGATAAAAACAGTAAATATAGTAGTTTATTATTAGATAAAGACAATATTAATTTAGAAATTAAAGGAACAAATAATTTATTAAATAATTCTTTAGATAAAGAAGAAGAAGAAATATTAAATACATATTATGAAACTATTAATACTAAAAATAATATTGAAAATGAATTAAAAATATTAAATAGTAAAAAAGATGAAATAAATGAAGAATTAGAACAATTCGAACATATTATTAAAAAAGAAAATTCTATTTACAATCAAAAAAGTAATGAATTAAAAGAAGCAGAAATAGAAGTAAATAGATTAGATGTTAAACTTGATAATTTACTTAATTTATTAAACGAAACATATAGCATTACTTATGAAAATGCAGTTTCTTTATATAAATTAGAACTCGATGTTGATTTAGCTCGTAGTAAAGTTACAACTTTAAAGAAAAAATTAAAAGATTTAGGAGAAGTTAATTTAGCAGCGCCTTCTGAATATGAAAAAATAAGTACAAGATATGAATTTTTAATTAAACAAAGAGAAGATTTAGTAAATGCAGAAAATACATTACTTGAAATAATAAAAGAAATGGATACAGTAATGAAAAAAGAATTCATGGAAACATTTAAAATAATAAATAAAAACTTTAATGAAACTTTTAAAAGTTTATTTAGAGGTGGAACAGCAGAACTAAAACTTACAGATGAAAATGATTTATTAGAAACAGGTATAGAAATAGTAGCGTCTCCTCCGGGAAAAACACTTACAAGTATATCTTTGTTATCAGGTGGAGAAAAAACTTTTACAGCAATCAGTTTGCTTTTCGCAATACTTAAATCAAGACCTGTACCTTTCTGCATATTAGATGAGGTAGAGGCAGCACTAGATGAAGTAAATGTAGATAGTTTTGGAAATTATATAAATGGATTAAAAGATAAAACACAATTTATATTGATAACACATAAAAAGAAAACAATGGAATATGTAGATTTATTATATGGAATTACTATGCAAGAATCAGGTGTAAGTAAATTAGTAAGCGTTAAATTAGAAGAAATAAAATAATTATTTCTTTTTTTTTCACTAAAAATACATAATAATTGTATAATATGTTTATAGGGTGTGATTAAATGAAAATACTTATAGTAGATGATGAAGAATTAATAAGAAATGTAATTAAAGAATATTGTATACTAGAAAATTTTGAGGTAATAGAATCAGAAAATGGATTAGATGCAATAGAAAAAATAAAAAATAACGATATAGATTTAATGGTACTCGATATAATGATGCCTAAATTAGATGGTTTCAGTGCATTTAAAGAAATAAAAAAAATAAAAAACATTCCTACTATTGTTTTGTCTGCACGAAGTGAAGAATTTGATAAATTAGCAGGATTTGATTTAGGAATAGATGATTATTTAACAAAACCATTTAGTCCTAAAGAATTGATGGCAAGAATAAAAGCAATACTTAAAAGAGTTAAAAATATTGAAGATGTATATACATATGAAGATTTAAAAATCGACTATGCAGGAAGAGTAGTAACTATAAAAAATAAAGAAGTAAAATTGACACCAAAAGAATATGAACTTTTAGTATATTTTATTGAAAATAAAGGAATTGCTCTTTCTAGAGAACAACTTTTAACAAAAATTTGGGGATATAATTTTTTTGGCGATGATAGAACAATAGATACACATATAAAAATGCTTAGAAATAATTTAGGAAAATATAGAAATTTAATTGTTACAGTAAGAGGAGTAGGATATAAATATAATGAAACAAAAAAGTAATTTAAGAACTAAAATATGGATATATTTTATAATTTTTTCTGCTTCAATATTATTATTTTTATGGATATTTCAAATATTATTTTTAAAATCTTATTATAAAAATTTCGTAGTAAATAAGTTAGAAAATTCTGTTGAAAAAATGTTATCAAGTTTTCAAAGTAATAATTATGAAGATATATTAGATAAAATTTCAATGGAAAATGAAGTTTGTATAGAAATAATAAACAATGATACAACAAAATATTTATCTGTATTATATGATAAAGGTTGTATGGGAGGAGAAACAAGTAAAGATGGCTCTTTTTATAAGAAAGATTTTATAAATAGTAATTTATCTAAAAAAATATATACTTTAGTTAATCCAAGATTTAAAAATAAAAGTATTATTTATGGTATAAAATTAGATGAAACTAACTACGCATTTATAAGTGCATCTATTGAACCAATTGATACAACTATAACAGTATTAAAAAACCAATTTTTTTATGTAACTTTATTAGTTATAATCTTATCATTGATAGTTTCTTATTTTGTTTCTAAAAAAATATCAAGTGGAGTTATTAAAATAAATAATGAAGCTAAAAAATTATCACAAGGAGATTTCAACGCTAAATTCGATACAAACGAATCTATTTTGGAATTAAACGAACTTGCTCAAACACTTGAATACACTAAAAATGAACTATCAAAAACAGAAGAGTTGAGAAGAGAATTACTTGCAAATGTAAGTCATGATTTAAAAACACCACTTACAATGATAAAAGCATATGCAGAAATGGTTAGAGATGTAACATATAAAGATAAAGAAAAAATGCAAAAAGATTTAAATATTATAATAGAAGAAACAGATAGATTAAATGTACTTGTAAATGATATTTTAGACTTATCAAAAATACAATCTGGAACTCAAAAATTAAATATAGAACAATTTGATATAAATGATTTAATAAAAAGTATAGTAAAAAGATATGACATCATGGTAGAAAATGATGGATATAACTTTGAATTAAATTTACTTGATAATTCTATAGTATGCGCTGATAAAAAAAGAATTGAGCAAGCACTTTATAATTTAATTAATAATGCTATAAATTATACAGGAGAAGATAAAAAAGTAATAATAAATGTTATTGAAAAAGAAGATAATTTTAGAATAGAAGTAAAAGATACAGGAAATGGAATAGATGAAGAAGAAATCAAAAATATATGGGACAAATATTATAAAGTAGATAAAACACATTCAAGAGTTCATGTTGGTAGTGGAGTTGGTCTTTCTATTGTAAAAAATATATTTATAAATCATAATTGTAATTATGGAGTTGAATCTAAAAATAAAGAGGGAACTGTTTTCTATTTTGAATTACCTAAAAAAATAAAAAATGAGGAAATTGTAAGTAAAAATAAAAAAAATATTAGAAAAAAGAATCAAGATTGAATTCTTGATTTTTAATATATATGGTTGTATAATAAATCTTGTGGGAGGTATTATAATGATTGATAAAGAATTACCAGAAATAATAAATAAAATTGTCAAAGGTAATACTTTTACAAATAGATATTATTTTAATGGAGATAACGAATGTTTTATAGAAATTAATTCTGAAAATAAAAAATCACTTGTAAATGATATTGTTGAAAAAAGAAATTTTTCAAATGGTTATAAAGTTATTAAGTTATGGAATGGTTTATATTCATATAAAAGAGAAAAAGATGATTTTTTGATGCCATATAAATTTACTATTGCGACTGATTTTAATAAATATGGATTTGCTATGGTTGTAAAAAATGGTAATCTTACTTGGATAAATGATAATTTTGAAATGCTTGTAGCAATAAATAATGATGGAAAACCTTTATTTAAATTTGTAAATATAGATGAATTAAAGAATTTTAATAAATTATTTTCTATTGTTGAAATTTCTAATTTTAATGATGGTGATGTTCCATTATCTAAGATTGTTTTACAACAAAAATATAATAAATTTCAATGTTCTTCATACAAAACAAGTTATTTGAATATTGATGGAACAATTAAAAAATTCTACAAATATGATGGTTCAAAATTAAGTGAGTCATATACTAATTATTTTGATGGTCGTATTTCAGATGAATTAAATTTTACAAATGGATATTCTATAATTGATGAAAAACTCATATTTTCAAAAGGATATTATATTGATTCTAAAGATATTATTAAGTGTATTGTTGAAGTCATGAACAATGATATTATTTCTAAAATTGAAGAAAAAGCTGTAAGTAATGAATTAAAAAAAATTGCTAAAGTTCAAAAATTAAAAAAATAATCAAGAATTTTTTCTTGATTTTTTATTCAATAAATGTTTATTAAAAAAATAAATAATGTTATAATTCTATTAGATAGGAGTTAACAATGATTTACTTATTATATGGAAAAGAAACACACTTAATAGAAAATTATATAAAAAAAATAAAAGAAGAAAATAAAATACAAAATTTTAGTATAATTACATATGACTTAGATGATGGACTTAACAAAATATTAGAAGATGCAAATACTATAGATATGTTTGGAAATAAAAAACTTATAATAGTAAACAATAGTTATATATTTACAGGTGTTAAACAAGAAATAGATACAGATATTTTAAATAACTATATATCTAATCCAAATCCAGATTGTATTCTTATATTTATAGTAAATAATGAAAAATTAGATGAAAGAAAAAAAATAACAAAAGAAATAAAAAAAACAGGTATAGTTAAAGATTTTAATGATTTTGATAATAATACATTAAAAGATATGTTTGGAGATTATAAAATAGATTCTTTAACACTTAATTATTTAAAAGATAGGGTAGGTAATAATTTAGATATATTAAGTAATGAAATAGAAAAAATTAAAATATATAAAGATGATAATAAAATAATCACAAAAGATGATGTAACTAATTTAACAAGTAAAAATATAGATATTGATATATTTGCTTTAATAGAAAGTATAGTATCTAAAGATAAAGAAAAAGCAATATCAATATATAATGAAATGATTAAAATGAATGAAGAACCAATAAAAATAATAGTAATGCTCGCTAATCAATTTAGAATTATTTATCAAGCAAAAAGACTATATAAACAAGGTTATAGTGGTAATGATATAGCAGATATTTTAGATATACATCCATATAGAATAAAGTTAGCTATCGAAAAAGGAAAAAATTATAGTGAAAAGGATTTGATATCAAATTTATATAAATTAGCTATATTAGATGAAGAAATAAAAACAGGTAAAAAAGATAAATATATTGGTTTAGAATTGTTTTTAATTAGTGTTTAATGCAAATATGATTATGTTTTATACATTCAATTTGCTTTTTTTTAATTATTATGCTAAAATATCATGGTCTTTTTGAAAGGGGAATATAAAAATGGAAGGTTTTGAAGAACAATTAATTGCAAAATATAATTATGAATTATTTAATTTATTAGAATTATCTAAACTTAATCCAAAAGAAATTGATAAAATTTATGAAGAAAATGAGTTAACTCAAAATAAAATGAGTAGTTTAAATGAATTTGAAATTGAACATTCACCTAAAAATTCATGGCTTTATAATATTTCTAGTGGAGCATATTATAATGTATTTGAAAATAGTACATATACTTATAAATTGAAATTCTCATTTAAAAGAGGTACTACTAAAATAAGTAAAGATGTTGAAATATATATAAACCCTGATGGAACAATAGAATATGAGGAATTAAAACAACTTGAATTTATAATTGGTAAAAGATGTGCTTCTTATAAAACTACTATAAATAATTTATATATTTTATTATATAAATTAAATTATACAGGTTTAATAGAAGTAGACTTAAATTCTCTTAAAATAGCTATTGAAATGCAAGAATTAAATAATAAACTTATAAAAAATTTAGGATTAAGTGAAGTAAAACATCATCATTCAAAACAATATGTTTTAATATAAAAAAATAAGAAAATTTCTTATTTTTTTTCTAAATTATCTAATAATTGTGGTACAACTTGTAACTTTCTTGAAACAATATTTTCTAATAATTTTCCTTCATATATTTCTTTTAAATTAAATGTTTTTTTAATAATATCATCACAACCATCTGTATATAAAATATAAGAATTATTATTTAATATATCAGTAACAAGCATAGTAATTAAATAATATTCGCCAGATTTTTTGATATTATTCATTTCATTTATAAATTCATCTTTTTCATCTAATATTTCACTAGGATTTGTAGTAAGTACTTGTGAAATACCAATTTTATTATTATCAATAGGGTAATTTTTAAAATCTGTATATAAAATTTCTTGTTTAGTTTTTCCTATAAATGAAGAACCTTTTTTAAACATTTCAAGTGCATATTCATTATAATTAATGGAAGCAATATAAGATAATTCATTTATAGCTTTTCTATCAATATCAGTAGTAGTAGGGGACTTTAAAATAATTGTATCTGAACATATACCACTAATTAACAACCCTGCAATATGAGGAGGTATTTCAATATTATTTTCCTTAAACAACAAATATATAATTGTACAAGTACTACCAACAGGCATATTTCTAAAATTAATAGGCTTAGAAGTACCAAGATTACCTAAATTATGATGGTCAATTATCTCAATAATTTCTGCTTCTTCTATTCCTTCTACACTTTGTCTTGCTGTATTATGGTCAACTAAAATAATTTTTTTCTTTTTAGTATATCCAACATCAGATAATCTAACTATACCAAGACATTTTTCATTTTTACTTATAACAGGATAATAACTAAATTTAGTTTGATTAGCAAGTTTTGTAAATTCATCTATGGGCATATCTTCGTTAACACAAAGTACATCTTTAGTAGTAGATATTTTATAAATATAATTACATAAATTAATCATTTTTGCGACTTCAAAAGTAGAATGATAAGTTCTTATAATATTTACATTATTTTTAAGCGCAATATTATAATGTTCTTCTTTTATATTTGCGTTTCCTGTTAAAATAATTAATTTAACTTTTTGATTTACTGCATATTCTATAATTGAATGTCTATCTCCAACAATTAATATAGTATCACTATTAAGTTTGATATTTTCAATAAATGTAGTACTTTTATATCCTGCAATCATTAATTCCCCATGTATTTTATTATCAAATTTTAATAAAGATTCTCCACTTATAGTATTTATAATATTATCATATGAAGTTGTAAGTATTTGTGTATTTCCTTCGATTTGGTCTGTCGCTATATTTTTCATTGAAAGAACGCTTAAAAATCTTTGATTATCATCTACAATTGGTATTTTACTAGTACCTGATTCTACCATTTTTTTATATCCAGCATATACTGATTCATAAGCATTTATAAAATGATTTTTTCTATAATCAGTATCTTTAATTTTTAATTTAACATCATTTAAAAACATTGGTTTTTTAATATTAAAATAGTCAAGAACAAATTTAGTTTCATTGTTTATATCACTTAATATAACAGGTACTGTATTCATTCCTAATTTATTTTTTAAATAAGATAACGCTATTGAAGAACAAACACTATCAGTATCTGGATTTCTATGACCAAATATATATATTTTTTCCATATAATACCTCTTTCTATTTACTATTTCTTTCTATCTTATCGATTACTTCTTTTAACATATTTTCATATTTGTTATTTTTTGGTACATAAAATTTAATATTTTTAATTTTATCAGGTAAGTATTGTTGTTTTACCCAACTACCTTTATAATTATGTGGATATAAATAATCAGGAGAAGTAGTTTTAATATTATCAGGTACATTACCACTATTACCACTTCTAACAACATTTAAAGCATCATCTATTGCCATACAAGCACTATTAGATTTAGGAGATAAAGCAAGTTCTATTACAGTTGCTGCTAAAGGAATTCTAGCCTCAGGAAGTCCAAGACGATTGCATGCATTTATACAAGCATCTACTTTAGGTCCCATAGAACTATTAGCAAGCCCAATATCTTCATATGCAATAACGCTCATCCTTCTAAATATTATATCTAAATCTCCTGCTTCTATTAATCTTGCTAAATAATAAAGAGAAGCATTAACATCACTTCCACGAATAGATTTTTGAAAAGCACTTATTACATCATAATAACCATCTTCGTTTTTATCATGAAAAAAAGCAGGTTTACTATTTATATTTTTTAAAACATCTAAATTTATATTAAAATCACTAGTAGAGTAGTAAGCCATTTCAAGTAAATTATAAGCAAATCTTAAATCTCCATTAGATAATGAGGCGATGTAATCAATACTTTTTTTATCTATTTTTATATTAGGTAAAAATTCACTTTTTATGGCTCTTTTAATTCCTATAACTACATGTTCATTAGTAAGTTCTTTAAGTTCAAATATTTGACATCTACTTCTTATAGCAGGATTAATACTATGATAAGGATTTGAAGTAGTCATACCAATAAGTGTTATAACACCATTTTCTAAATAAGGAAGTAAAATATCTTGTTTATCTTTGTTTAATCTATGAATTTCATCTAAAACTAAGACAATATTACCATACATTTTTGCTTCTTCAATAACAACATCAAAATCCTTTTTAGCGTTAACAACAGCATTAAGCATTCTATATTTAAAACCAAGTTCATTTGTAATAGCAAGAGCAAGTGTTGTTTTACCAACACCTGGTTTACCATAAAAAATCATCGAAAATAATTTTTTATTATTTACTATATTTGTTATTATTTTATCTTTTCCAATTAAATGTTCTTGACCAATTACATCTTTTACTTTTTTTGGTCTTAATTTAATAGCTAAAGGTTCATTCATAATACCACCACTTCTTATATTTTAACACATTTCTTAATAAATTGGGTATAGTAATAAAATATTAATTATATTAAATATGTAAATGTATAAAATAAATTTTAATTAAATTAAAAATACATGATATAATTATTATGGTGATGATATGAATGATATAGAATTTACTAATAAAATAGAAGAATATAAAAACTATTTATTAATAGATAAAAAGTATAGTAACAATACAGTTGATTCATATACAATGGAACTAAAAAAATATTATGACTATTTAAAAGAGCAAAAAATTTATTTAAAAGAAGTAAATTCATCTGATATAAAAGAATATTTAAAATATTTGAAAAAAAATGAATTGACAGAAAAATCAATTGCTCATTCCATATCTGTTATAAGGTCATTTTATAAGTTTTTAATAATAGAAAAGTATATTAAAAATAATCCATCACTTGATTTGGAACTTCCTAAATTAACTAAAACACTTCCAAAAGTATTAAGTGAAGAAGAAGTTTTAAAACTATTAGATATTGATTTAAAAGATAAATTTAGTTATAGAAATAAAGCAATGATAGAATTAATGTATGGAACAGGACTTAGAGTAAGTGAACTCGTTAATTTAAAAGTAACTGATTTAGATTTAGAAAATTGTATTGTAAGAACAATTGGAAAAGGCTCTAAAGAAAGAATAATACCACTTGGAGATTACACTTTATATTATTTAGATATTTATATAAAAGAGTATAGAAATTTATTAATAAAAAAAGAAAATAATGATTACTTATTTTTAAATAATCATGGCAAAAAAATGACTAGACAAGGATTTTTTAAAATACTTAAAACAATCGCTAAAGAAAAGAATATAGAAACATCTTTTTCACCACATACATTAAGACATTCTTTCGCAACACATTTACTAAATGGTGGCGCTGATTTAAGAAGCATACAAGAAATGCTAGGACACTCCAATATTTCAACAACACAAATATACACACATGTTTCTAATAAAAAATTAAAAGAAAATTATGATTCATTTCACCCACATGGTGGAAATTAGAAAGGATTTATATGATAAAAGATAATATATTTAGAGAGTATGATATAAGAGGAATTTATAATGAAGATTTAACAAATGAAGAAGCATATTTAATAGGTAGAGGTTTTGGTAGTTATATAAAAAATAGGGGAGATGATATTACTGTTGTAGGTCATGATAATAGAATATCATCACCTGAACTATCTTCTAATTTAATTAAAGGTATAACAGAAAGTGGTATACATGTAATAGATTTAGGACTAGTTACAACTCCTATGTACTATTTTTCAAAAATATTTTATAACATAAATAGTGGTATTATGGTTACAGCAAGTCATAATCCTTCTATATATAATGGTTTTAAAATATCATTTGAAAGAGAAAGAAATGCTTATGGAGAAAAAATAATTGAATTTAAACAATTTGTTAAAGATAATAATTTTACAGCAGGTATGGGAAATATAATACATAAAGATATAAAAAATGATTATATAAATTTAATTACAAAAACTATAAATTTAGGTTCAAAACTTAAAATTGTAGTAGATTGTGGTAATGGAACAGGCTCTATAATAATTAAAGATATATTAGATAGATTAAATGTAGAATATAAACTAATTAATTGTGAAAGTGATGGAACTTTTCCTAAACATGACCCTGACCCTTCAGTTAATAAAAATATGATTGAATTATCAAATATGGTTAAAGAATTACATTATGATTTAGGAATAGGAATAGATGGAGATGCAGATAGAGTAGGGCTTGTTGATGAACAAGGGAATATCATTAAAACAGATTATTATTTAATTGTAATGTATAAGTATTTATATAATACAATTGGTAATAAAAGAGCGTTATTTGATGTTAAATGTTCAAGAAGTTTAATTAATGAATTAGATAAATTAGGTATAGAAAAAACAATGTATAGAACAGGTAATTCATATATAAATATGATGATGCAAGAAGGAAATTATATTTTTGGTGGAGAATATTCTGGACATATATATTTTAGAGATAAATTTTTAGGTTTTGATGATGGAATATATGCAGGTCTTAGAATGTTAGAAATTTTATCTAATAACAACACTACTTTAAGTAATGAATTAAAAGATATAAAAAGATACTATTCAACAGAAGAAATAAAAGTAAATACAGATGATATTAAAAAATTTGAAATTGTTTCAAAAGTAAAAGATTATTGTAAATCTAAAGGTTATAATATTAATGAAACAGATGGTGTTAGAGTTGAATTTAATGATTCATGGGCTCTTATTAGAGTATCTAATACAACACCTTGTTTAACTTTAAGATTTGAAGCAGAAACTATGGAAAGATTAAATGAAATTCAAAATGAATTTATGAATTTTATAAATAGTGTTTTATGAATTTAGAAACATTTGATTGGAATAATTATCAAGAATTTATAAATTATTTATTTTCATTACAAGATAAAAAATATAGGGATTTTCATTTTAAATTATTAAAAAATGATAATATAAAATTAATAGGTATAAAAACCCCTATATTAAAAAAAATAGCTTTATCTATTTCAAAAGGTAATTATTTGGACTTTATTAAAAATAACAAACATGAATATTATGAGGAAACTTTAATTCTTGGACTTGTTATTTCAAATACAAATAATATAGATTTATTAAATGATTATTTAAAATATATAGATAATTGGGCTGTAAATGATATAGTTGCTAGCAACATGAAATATTTTAAAAAAAATCAAGAAAATGGATTTATTTTAATAAAAGATTATATTTCAAGTAAAAATAATTGGATAGTTAGATTTGGATATGTTTTATTACTTAATTATTATATTAATGATTTATATATTGATGATATAATAGAATTAATTAAAAAATGTAATAATAGTGATTATTATGTAAAAATGGCTGTTGCTTGGCTTATTTCTATTTGTTTTATAAAATATAAAGATAAAACTATTAAATTATTTGAAAATAATAATTTAGATAAATTTATTATAAATAAATCAATTAGTAAAATAAATGATTCATATAGAGTAAGTAAATTAGATAAGAAAAGCATAAAGAAATATAAAAGGTGATGTTATGTTATATATTTTAATTATAGCTTTAGCTATTTGGGTAGCGCTATGTGAATTTTCTAATAAGAGAAAATAAGGAATAATATTATGGAAGAAAATATTGAGTTAGAATTTAATAAAAGAAGTATTAAACAAAGAAAAAATGGTATATATTTGTCTGATGAACAGATTGATGTATTAAATAAATATAATATAAATTATTTAGATTATAAAAATATAAATGAGCTTATTTTTAAAATAGAAGATTATTTAAATGATAGTTATATTGAACTAGATGATTTAGAGTGGGTAAGTGAACAATTATCTACATTTAATTACTACCATAATACTAATAAATAATCATAAATAAATAATTAAATATAATAAAATCATATAAGTTTCATATATTTATTTGAGGGATAATATGAATACATTATATGGTTTTTTATTAACTACAATTGCAGGATTTTCTACTATGCTAGGAACATTACTTGTTTTTCATAAAAAAAATGAAAAAATTTTAATATGTTCACTTGCTTTTGCAGCAGGAGTTATGTTATGTGTTTCATTAACTGATTTAATACCAGAAAGTGTTAATTTAATAAGTACAAAATATAACACTATACCAATGATTTTAATATGTTTGATTTTTATAGTAGTAGGTATTTTAATAGCATCATATATAAATATAAAATTACCTGTTCAAAATAAAAAAGGAAATTTATATAGAGTAGGGGTATTCTCGATGCTTGCTATAATTATACATAATATACCAGAAGGTATAGCAACATTTTTAGCAAGTACTTCTGATATGTCTCTTGGAATAACGCTTGCAATAGCAATAGCATTTCATAATATACCAGAAGGTATTAGTATATCAATTCCAATATATTATTCTTCAAATAGCAAGAAAAAAGCCTTATTTTATACTTTAATTTCTGCAATTTCTGAACCATTTGGTGCTCTACTCGCCTATTTGTTTTTGAGTAGGGTAGTGAATGATGTAATAATGGGCTCTATTTTTTCTATTATTGCAGGTATAATGATATATATATCACTATATGAATTATTTCCAACTTCATTAAAATATAATTGTAAAAAAATAACAATAATATTTTTTATAATTGGAATAATATTTATGTATATTAATTCAATAATATTTTAAAAAGGAACTAATTTAGTTCCTTTATTAAGTGGGTAATAAAATACATCAAATTATTTGCAATCATATGAATTATCGTTCATTGAACTATTCATAGATGAATTTGCATTAGCATTTGATGATGTAGTTCTAGCATTTGATTTAGCATTGCTTTGTGCATTGCTTCTAGCTTTTAAATCTTTATTCTTTTTCATTTTAATCACCCAATAATATTATTTGTAATATATAATATAATATACTTAAAAACATATAAAAAAAGAAGTTTTTATAACTTCGTATAATTAATATTATGTTAACTTCTCTATAAAATTACCTTAACTACTTATCTTTCTTGATTGTATTTCTGCTATCTTTTCAAATACTTCTGCAGCATTTTTTTCAGTTATTTCTGTATATCCAAGTTCTTTTAAAGCTTGAACTTTAATTGTATTAAGTTCCATAGTACGACTCATTTTTTCTTCAACTTTATGTTCTATTTGAGATACAAACCTCTTATGACATTCGATAATCTTAGTTTTAGAAGAACCACCACTATTAAATAATGTAAGCGCTGAAAAAAGTATACTTTCAAATACAAATTGTTCATCTTGGTTAAATACAAATTCTAATGGCTTTTCAAATCCAGCAGCTTTTGCAACATATGCTAAAATATATTTTAATTCTTTTGAAGTGTCAATAGATTGCATATAGTTATACATATATTTAACTGAATAATAAGAATCGTCATTATCATCTTCTAATTTTTCTTTAACGATACTTATAATATTATCTAATAGTTCTCTTTCTTTTTTTCCAAGTCCTTCATAAATATCAGTATCTGACATTTGATTTCTCATTGAATTTTCAAAAAGGCTATTAATTCTTGTTTCTACATCCATAATATAATCAGTATCTACTTTAATATTTTTTATCTCATCAGGTGATTTTATACCTAATAAATTTAATAATAATACTTTTTTATCTTTTGGCCATTTGTTTATGTCATCTAATTCTAAATAATTATAAATCATTTGTCTAGATACACCTAAAAATTTAGCAAGTTTTACTTTAGAAATTCCTAATTCTCTTAATATTTCATTTAATCTCTCCATGTTATTAAAACCTCCTATTATCATTTTAACACTTAATAGTCAAATGTCAAGTGTAAAGTGATAGTATATTTACAAATACCATAATTTTTGGCCATTTTTTCTTACTTCTTTTATAATTCCTCCACCTAAACATTCTTCATTATCGTAAAATACACATGCTTGTCCTGGAGTAACTGCTTTAACTCCTTGTGGATATTTTACTAATATTTCATCATTTATAAATTCTAATGTAACATCATTATCAGGTTGACGATATCTAAATTTAGCAGTACATTTATTTATTTTTTTATCAGAAATCCAATTTACATTTTCTATAATTGCGCTATCTGATATCAAATACTCGTTATCTTCTCCTTCATCTACATACAAAATATTTTTTTCTAAGTCTTTTCCAACAACAAATAATCTTTCTTTTGTACCACCTACATCAAGACCTTTTCTTTGACCAATTGTATAATACATTAATCCTATATGCTCCCCTACTACCTCGTTTGTTTCTATATTTATCATTTTACCAGGAGTATTTGGTAAATAATTTTTTAAAAAGTTTTTAAAATTTCTTTCTCCTATAAAACATATTCCTGTTGAATCTTTCTTTTTAGCAGTTATTAAATCGTGTTTTAAAGCAATTTCCCTTACTTCTTTTTTTTCTAAGTCTCCAATTGGAAATAAAACATTTTCTAATTGTTTTTTAGATAATTGTGATAAAAAATATGTTTGGTCTTTATTACTATCGATTGCTCTTAATAATTTATTATCTTTTATTCTAGCATAATGACCTGTTGCGATAAAGTCCGCACCTAATTTTTTAGCTTCTTTTACAAACATATCAAATTTTATATATTTGTTACACATTATATCAGGATTAGGAGTTCTTCCTTTTTTTAATTCATCTAAAAAGTAAGTAAATACATAATCCCAATATTCTTTTACAAAATCTATTCTATGAAGTGGGATAGATAATTTTTTACAAACTTCTAAAGCATCATTATAATCCTGTTCTTGTGGACATATATTTTCATTTAAAGTTGGATTACCTAATATATCATTATTTAAAGAAGCGTCCCAATTTCGCATAAAAAGACCTATTACTTCATATCCTTGCTCAAGTAATTTTATAGCAGCAACACTACTATCTACTCCACCACTCATTCCTATAACAACTTTTTTCATAAATACCACCATTAATATTATAACATAAGTGTTTTTAAATAGTATATTTTATTAATTATATAAAAAAACTTATAAATTGCTTTTTTTTATAAGCTTTATTTTTTTATCATTTATTTCATCATTAATTAAATAACTAATTGTTTTATCATAAGAATGTAATGATTTATCTATATATATTTGTTTTTTTGCATTTTCGCTATTATCTATAATATTTCTATAATTTGTAGGAATTTTTGTTTTGATTAGTTTTTTATTTAATAAAATATCTATTAATTTTGAATCGTGTGATATATAGTAAGCTTTATTTTTAATATGTAAATTAAAAATTAATTTATCGTTTATAGCGTCATATGTAATATTAAATTTATCAAGATATTGTCCAAATTCATTATATAATTTAATTTCTAATTTATTATTGTAAACAAATATTCTTTTGCACCAATTTCCATATATTGAAATTATTTCATCTATAAGTAAATAAGTAATGTTATGATTAAAACTTAAATTATGATTTGTTAAATAATTATCTCTTAATCCAAATATTATTTCTTTTAATGTATATGAGTTTTTCATAAAATCCCTTTCTATTTATAATTATTTTATAAAAGGTATTATTAACTTTATTAAAATTGGAGTTAAAAATACTTCTATAATAATAGAAATTACAATTACTATAACTGAAAATATTAATACTTTAATGTATTTATTCATTATCATTCTAAAATCTATTGTTTTCTTTTTAATTATCGAATTTATTATTCTAAGTGAAAGAAAAATAGAATAAGTAGTAAGAATTATATAAACTAAAAAATTAAGTATTTGATGTGGAAATATATTTATAAAACTTAGTAAACAACCTTTAAATTTATAATTAAATATTATACTAGAAATAGAAAAACCTAAAGTAAAACTTTTTACAAAAAACATTAATATTACTATTGGAATACCTATTACTGAAATACCTAATATCCATATAATTAAAATATATAATAAGTTATTAAATAAACCATTTTTAATTGCTTCAAAATAATTCAAATTATTATTTTCAATATTAGAGATAAAATTATTAAAATATTCATTTATTAATTGTTTATCAGTATCATTTAATATTGCCATAAATATAGAACCTGATAATATTCCTATTATTAATAAAATAGTAAAAAAAAGTAGTGTTTTTTTGTTTAATTTAATTAGTCCTTTAAACTTGTCCAAATATTTTTTCATTTAATCACCTAATAAATCTTATTTAAAATTTAAAATAATATTCCAAAATATTAAAATTTATATTATAATTATTACTAGAGGTGAATTACATGAAACCAAAGACACAAAAAATTGTAATATATTTAATGCTTTTCGCTATTGTAGCATCATTTGTAATATCAATTATATTTGTTAGGCCATAGGCTTTTTTAATTTAATGAAAGAAGGTGTTTTATGAAAGTTATTAAAACAATTATATTAAGTTTGTTTTTAGTATTTATTTGTATATGTGGTTATTTTTTAATTAGTGGATATAATTTATATAAACAAGTACTTAAAGAAACACCTTTAGATATTAAAATAAATGAAATTAAAAGTAAAAGTGATTATACTAAAATAGAAGATGTATCACCATATTTTAAAGAAGCAATTGTTGCAGTTGAAGACCATAGATTTTATACTCATAATGGAGTTGATTTAATTTCTACTGTAAAGGCAATATTTACTAATGTTAAAAAAGGAGCTTATGTAACAGGTGGTAGCTCTATTACACAGCAGTTAGCAAAAAATATGTATTTTACTCAAGAGAAAAAAATGGTTAGAAAAGTTGCTGAAATGTTTATGGCATATAATTTAGAAAAAAATTTAAGTAAAAATGAAATTTTAGAATTATATATAAATACTATTTATTATGGAAGTGGATATTATAGTGTTTCTTCTGCTAGTAAAGGTTATTTTAATAAGAAACCAATTGAACTTAACTTAAATGAAGCATCTTTATTAGCAGGAATTCCAAATGCTCCATCTGTATATTCATTAGATGTTAATCCAGAACTTGCTTATCAAAGACAAAAACATGTTATAAGCGCAATGAGGGAATACAACTATATTGATGAACAAGAATATAATGACATAATTAAAAATTAATCTACATAAGTAGATTTTTTTTACAAGAAAAAAGAGAATAATCTCTTAATTCTCTGCTTCTTCTAGCATATTAGTTATAAATATTCCATACCCATTTGTTGGATTATCTATTATAACATGTGTTACAGCTCCAACTATATAATCTCCTTGAACTATTGGTGAACCACTCATTCCTTGAACAATTCCACCTGTTTTTTCTAAAAGTTCTTCATCTGTTATTTCAAATTGTATATTTTTAGTATTATTAGAAGTTTTATTTATATTTGTAATATTGATATCATATTGTCCTATTTCTTTGTTTTCTAGTACAGTAAATATACTAGCCTCCCCTGTTTTAATATCATCTATTGAAGCAACTTTATATAATTTTTTATTTGGTAAGGTATCTGTATAATTACCAAATATTCCATGACTTGTATTTTCAAAAATAGTTCCCTTAGTATCATCAGGTTCTAATTTTGCGTTTTTTTCTCCAGGATTTCCAGATGTACTTGATTTAATACTTGTAACAGTAGAATCAAATATTATACCATTATTTGAATCTAATATTTTGTTTGTATTTTTCTCAATTATTTCATGCCCTAAAGCACCAAATAATTTTGTATTAGGGTCTATATATGTAAGTGTTCCTATACCTGTTATATTATCTTTTATATACATACCTGTTTTATATTCATTATCTGTTTTTACAAGTTTTATATTTGCATATTTTTCTATGTCATCTCTAACATATCCAATTTTTATTGTTTCATCAACATATTTTGATATTTGAGATGTCATATCATACACATTGGATACTTTTTTATCGTTAATACTTGTTATAGTATCCCCTACTTTTATTCCTGCGTCTTTTGCTGGAGAAATATTATTAATTGTATATAGTCCAACTACCATAACACCTTTAGAATTTAGTTTGATACCTACATTTTCTCCTCCAACTATTAGATAATCTGAATAACCAGATGCTTTAATCGGAATAATAAATAATGTTAGAAGAATTAGTAAGTTTGTAAAGGATTTTTTTAAAATCATTTTTAAACAACTCCTTCTAATAAAATTATGTGTATGGATTTAATTATATGGCATTAGTAAAAAATAATAAGCTACATTATTATTATGTAGCTTAAAGTTAAAATTATTTAAAATAAAATTTTATTTTTTTCTATATCTAATTGACACTTCAAATTGTTTTTCTCTGTCTTTTTTAATTCCTTTAAAACAACTTATTATTATTTGTTCACTTATATTATGTTCAGGATAATTTTTATTATATTCTTTACCTTCTACAAATTCATGAAAAGCATAATTAGAATCACTTATATAATCATCGTTCATTTGTAAAAGTGAAGAACGCAAATAACATTGATTTAAAATTGAAAAGATAGATTCATTGGTTTTCATATAATCACTATCTGAAATTTCTAAAATATTTAAAATAGATTCCATTGCAATTCTATTTGCATAATTATTTTTAAATAGTTGATATAAATATAAATCAGTTCTAGTTAAATCTGCTATAAATCTAGAATTAGTATAAAATTTAGGTATTTCAAAATGATTTTCTTTTATATAATTTTCAACATTTTTATTCATAAATATATTATAATATTTATATTCAATTAAATCTTCTTTAAAACTAGAATAATTATTATCTTTTATAAATTCTTGTAAAAAAGTAAGAAAACCCATATTAGAATCTTTATCAAGTGATTTTTTTAATTCAATTCCACTATAAATGGATAAACCAACTAAGTTTTTTATACCAAATGTTTCTTTTAATTCTTTTAAGTCATTATTAGACATCTTTTGAATAGATTCATAATCAGAAATACAATTATAAACTAATACAGAGATTATACGCATTAAAACTATATCTAAATCTTTTGGTAGTATATTTTTATTATTAATATCTAAATCTCTTGCTAATACATTTTTATTCAAGTTTTTTTCAACTAAAAAACCATTTAAAAAACCAGCAAGAGCATCACTTTTTGGAAAATTTAAGTTTGCTTCTTTATATATTTTATCTTCTATTTCAATACCAATATCTAAATAATTTAAGTATTTTAAATATTCATCTGTATTTTTATTACCTAATACTTCTAATTTAATTAGATTATCATACAATTTTTTTATTGAAATACTAATATTAATTATTTTTTTCAACCAATCATAATCTTTAATTGATAATTCATATTTTTTCATTTTAAACACCTTTAATAAAATTTTGTATATGTATTATATCAAATAATTTTAATATAGTAAATTCTTTTTATAAAAAAAGACAAATCAAAAATTTGCCTATTCTTCTATATTAAAATCTTTAATTTCGCCATTTTCAAGTACTATTTTATTTACTTGTTCTTCGACATTTTTTAATTTCTCGTCGCATTCTTTTATTAATTGCATAGCCTTAGTATATTTATTTATTGAATCATCTAAATCTGTGTTTCCATTTTCAAGTTCATTTACTATGTTTTCTAATTCTTCCATTTTTTCTTCGAATTTTTTTTCTTTTGTCATATTACTCCTTATCTATTACTTTTGATGTAATTAATCCATCATGTAATTTAATTTTTATTATTTCATCTTTATTTATATCTTTAACTGATTTAATTAACTTGTTTTCTTTATATGTTAAAGTATATCCTTTTTTAAGTATACTTAGTGGATTAACAAGTTCAAGTTTTTGTATTATATTTAATAATTTATCTTTTTGTTTTTCATATAAAATATTTGGATTTTTAATTATATAATTATTTTTAAAATTATCTATTAAAAGTCGTTTATTAGATAAATTTATGAAAATATTTTTATTTAAGTTTTCAAATAATAAATCAAGTTTTTGTTTTTTGTTTTCATAAATTAACATTGGATTTTTAAGTATAAATGAGTTTCTCAAAGAATCAACTTTTAATTTTTGATAATTTATCTTAGTATTTATACTTTCATTTATTCTAATATTTAAATTGTTTATATGTTTTACAACATCTGTAATATTAGGAACAGCCATTTCAGCCGCTCCTGTTGGTGTAGGGGCTCGTAAATCTGCAACAAAATCTGCTATTGTAAAGTCAATTTCATGCCCAACAGCGCTTATTGTAGGTATTTTTGATGAAAATATTGCACGCGCTACTTTCTCTTCATTAAAAGGCCATAAATCCTCTATAGAGCCTCCACCTCTACCAATTATTAATATGTCTAAATCATAAAGTTGAGCAGTAGATATTTTATTAACTATATCATCTGCTGCATTTTCACCTTGAACTAAACTTGGAAATAAATATGTTTTACATATAGGATATCTTCTTTTTATTGTAGAAATTATATCTTTTATAGCAGCTCCTGTAGAAGCAGTAACAATACCTATTTTTTCTGGAAATTTAGGTATTGGTTTTTTCTTTTCTTTATCAAATAATCCTTCTTCTGAAAGTTTTTTCTTTAATTTTTCAAATTCTAAATATAGATTTCCTATACCATCTTCCATCATTTCATCAACATATATTTGATAGTTACCTGTTGCCTCATATACACTGATTCTACCAACTATCAATACTTTCATACCATCTGTAATTTTAAATCCTATTTTTTTAGCATTTGAACTAAACATAATAGCGTTTATTTTACTTGTTTCATCTTTTACAGAAAAATATAAATGTCCTGTTGTATGTTCTTTAAAATTTGAAATTTCTCCTTTTAAAAAAACTAATCTTAAGTTTTCGTCATTATCTATTTTATATTTGATATATCTTGTTAGTGCAGTAACAGTTAAATATTTACTTACATCATTCATATCATCACCTATTTGTTATGAAGAATACTATCCATAACACCATTTATCATGTTTTTAACTTTGTCATCACTATATTGTTTAGCAAGTTCTACAGCCTCATTTATAGCGACTATATCTGGTGTTTCTGTATATAATAACTCGAATATCCCCATTCTAAGTATAGCTTGGTCAGTATATCCTAATCTATCTATTGTCCAATCTTTCATATTTTCATTTGCGATTTTATCTATTTCATTTTTATATGTAATTACTCCATATACAGTTTCTTTAACAAATTCATTATCTATATCAAGTGTTTCTTTAAAAATATCGTCTAAATTATATTTTATTTTATTTTTTTCATATATACTTATTTGATATAAAATTGTCATTATTTTTACTCTTAATTCACTTCTATTTAATTGCATCATATAACCACCTATTTTATTTTATCAAAAGACATTTATAAAATCTATAAATTTTAAATAATTTTTATTTATTTTTTGGAGTATAAAAATAAGAAATAAATTTAGAAAAAATATTCATTATATTATTACTTTTTTTAATAGCTATATCTTTTCCCATTGCTTTACCACCTATAGTAAGCGCAGCTACTAAACCTGTTACAATTAAATTTACATATAATGGATTTACATTAAGTTTAATTGAAATAGTTGTAGCAATAACGATACCAGCAGAACCTGATATAATACCACAAATATCACCTACTACATCGTTACAAAAAGATGAAACTTTTGCTGAATTTTTTTTAAGGATAACTGCTACATTAGCGCCTTTTAATTTTCTAGAATTCATGGAATGAATAGGTTTTTCATCACATACTGTAACTGCAACACCTATCATATCAAATACTACTCCTATTAATATAAATATAAATAAAACAATAACTCCAATAATTATACCAACATTATTTAAAGCAAGTTCTGATATTAAAGAGAATATTAATGAAATTATAAAGGCCAAAACAGTTATTTTTATTATCCATTTTGTGTTATTAGTTTTCTTTTTTGCCATAAGTCACCTCAGAAATTAAAAAATAAAAAGGGTAATTTCCCCCTTTAAAACTCTTGTCTGGCTATTAATATAGTTAACTTTGTGTCTTAGGTCGAGTTGGATTTCCCCTGCTCTTACAAGATGTTACCATACTTGCGGTTCCCCTTTAAAAAAGCAGATATATAGTTACCTATTATATTACTCGATTGCCACTTAGTACACACTGCAATCCTATATCAATGACACTCTAGGAGATTTCCTCCCCAACTGATTTATTAATAATTCTTTTTTGCAGACATAATTTCAGAATGCGATTTTTAAATAATCTTAGCTATAAATTACTTAAAATTGTTCATTCGTTCCAAATATCCACTCAAGACAAGCTACACTACTCATAACTTTCGCCACAAAGTAGGTTCAAGCCTAAGTCGTAGTAAGTCAAGTCAACGGTATGTGTATATGCTTACCACAAGATTAGGTCTCCATGAGGAATGGGTCGGAAACATATGCCATTATGTGCGCCCATAACTCTACCTTCCAGCATTCACCCCAAACTGGGCGTAAGAAGCAAACACCAAAAGTTTCACAGATATGCTCTTTAACGGATTTTTAGCCCCGTCTTCCTAATAAATCATATTGACTAGAATAATGTGCCAATCAATATATATCAAGTATATCAAATTTACACTTTTTTGTCAAATTTGAAAAGTTTTTTATTTTTTTTAATAAAAACTATTTACTTTTAATACATTATATGCATCATTTCTAAAAAAATTATATTTAGTCTTTTTTATTTAATCTTAGTACTTTTGTTTCTATTCTTTTTTTAGATTCTTCTATTTGATTATTAGTTAGATTAATAAATCCCTTTTTTACATAATTGATATTTTTAAATTGTAATAAAGTACTTGGATATTCATCATATAAAAACACTTCATATTCTTTTACAAAGTCTAAAAGATTAAATTCAGTCATATATGTTTCTTTTTCGCTTGACATTTTAACCATACAAAATAATGTATTTATATTGTATATAGTTGGTTTTGTTAATCTAATAATATCGCTGTACAATATTTTTCCTCTTTTATTTAATATTATATCTAAATTATCAAGTTCGCTTTCAATATCACTTATATTATTGTTAGCTAATTTTAATATTAATTCTAATAAAGTTATACATTTATTTTTAAGTATTAAAATACATTTATTCAAGTAATCTAAGTTTACAATACCATAAAAATATTTATCTACTTCTTGTTCTTCCATTTGAATATTAGATTTTTTAACTTTTTCTAAGATTTCAAAAAAAGGTAAATCTAATTCTTCTTCTAGTTTTTTTATTAAATAAATGGTATCAACATATTTATTGTAATTTTTATTCATTATTAAACTCCTTATATAAAATTATAAAAACTTAAAATTATTTTAATTTTAAGTTTAATATTTTTCTTAATTGTTCAACACTATCAAATTTTCCATCTTTAGATGATGCTTGTAATTTTCTAATAACTAATATAAGTTTAGTTATTACTGCTATAAAACTTACAACTATAAATATCGCACCATATGTTTTAATATTTATACTCATTAAATAAACTCCAAATAATAAAAGTATAAATCCTATTAATACAGTTATAATTATAATTGCTCTTTCTTTTGAAGTATTTTCTAAATAAGTTATTTTTTGTTTTAAATATTCTATTTGTTCTTGTTTAGAAATATTCATATCTTCCATTGTATCAATAATATTATTGTATATTATTTCATTTTTATTTTTTTCAGTTCCATTAAAATTTACTTTTACATCCATAACCTATACCCTCCATAATAAGTATATAAAAAATTAAAACCAAAATCAAGTAAAAAGAAAAAATATATTTAATTAATATATTTTTCTCCATTTCCTATATATAAACGATATATTATATCTACTTGTATATAAATAGACATTATAATAGCAACTATCCAACCAATAATTGGAATAATCACACATATTATCCATGTATAAGGTGATAAGTATATTTCCTTACCTGAAACTTCTAATTTGGCTGCTGTTTTGCACATAATTTCTAAGTAAAATATAAATATCATTATTAAGAGTGGGAATATAAATGGAATTCCTAGTACCCAATAATACCATTTTCTATACCATGCATTTTTTCTATAAACATCAAGTAAAGCACCTAATACTAATGTACTACTACCACTTGAAAATAAAGTTAATAATAACCAAATCCACCAATTTTCTTTTTTTAATATTTTCATATTTCACCCATCTTTTTAAGTATATTATTAATATTTTCTTTTAAATCATCTATATTTACATCTAGTAATAATTTATGATTTTCCATCAATATATTTCCATTTATAATAGTTGTTTCTATATTATTTATAGATATATTATGTACTATATCAAATATTAGATTGTTTGTTGGAAAAATTTCTATATTATTCATATCTAATATAATAATATCTGCTTTTTTACCTACTTCTATACTTCCTACTAAATTATCAAGTCCAAGTGCTTTAGCGCCATTTATTGTAGCCATTTTAAGTACATCATATGATTCAATTATTTGTGCATCTTTATTAAAACCTTTTTGTAATAAATCAACATATCCTATATGATTGAATAAATTTAAGTTATTTCCACTACCCTGTCCATCTGTTCCTATTGAAACATTTATATTGTATTTAACAAATTTACTAATTGGAGCAATACCACAACCTAAATTTAAATTACTTATTGGATTATGAGCAATAGAAACATTTTTATTTTTTAATAGTTTTATATCTTCATCAGTTATATAAGTGCCATGGGCTAAAAGAAGTTTACTTTGTAAATATCCAAGTTCATCTAACAATTGTATAGGAGTTTTATTATATTTTTCTTTTATTGTGTTTATTTCTTCTATATTTTCAGCGCAATGTATATTTAATAATAAATTGTTTTCATCTGCTAATTTTTTAACCTTTTTTAAATATTCATATGAACAAGTATACATTGAATGTACTGATGCACTAAAAGTTAGAAGAGGATTTTTATCTTTATAATTATTATATAAATCTAAAAATTCTTTTATTTTTTCATCTCCTAAACCATCATTATCCATTAAACATCTTGTATAAACACATCTTATTTTGCTATTAATTATTGCATTTATACCTTCAGTGACACCAAAATACATATCACAACAAGTAGTTGTCCCTGTTTTTATCATTTCAATACAAGAAAGTAAATTGTTATAATATACATCTTTAGGTGTTAATTTATCTTCAAGAGGCCATATTTTATTATTTAACCAATTCATTAATGAAAGTCCATCACTAGTTCCTCTAAATATAGACATACCTAAATGTGTATGTGTATTTATTAGACCCGGTAAAATTACTTTATTTGTTGCATCTATTACTTTATCAACATTTCCATTATAATTATCACCTAAAAATTTTATTTCATCATCTTCTATTAAAATGTCCATTTTTTTTATTTCATCATTTTTATTTATAGTAACTACTAATCCATTTTTTATTAATATTTTCATATTTACCTCTATTTCATTTTTTCTTTTAATTTATATAGTATATTTAAAGCCTCAATTGGAGTTATTTCTAAAGGATTAACTGAATCTAACATATTTTCTATTTCACTTTTTTTAGGAATTAACTCTTCTATAGGAAGTGCTTCTTGTATTTTTACATCTCTTTTAATTTCTTTGTTTTCATATATTTTTAATATTTGATTTGCTCTATTTATTAAGCTATCAGGAAGGTTTGCAAGTTTAGCAACATGAATACCATAACTTTTATCAATACTACCTTCTTTTACTTTGTGCAGAAAAGTTATATTACCATTTTCTTCATGAGCAGAAACATGAACATTTTTAAGGTTTTTAAGTGTGTTTTCTAAATCAGTTAATTCATGATAATGTGTTGAAAATAAAGTTTTTGCTTTAATGTTGTCATGTATATATTCTATTATTGATTGTGCTAAAGCCATACCATCAAAAGTAGCAGTTCCCCTACCCAATTCATCAAATAATATTAAACTTCTTTCTGTTGCATTTTGTATTGCATTATTTGCTTCTAACATTTCTACCATAAATGTCGATTCTCCACTTACTAAATCATCACTTGCACCTATTCTTGTATATATCGCATCAAATATTGGTAATTTAGCGCTTTTAGCAGGTACAAAGCAACCAATTTGAGCCATTATAGCAATTATTGCCATTTGCCTCATATAAGTTGATTTACCGGCCATATTAGGACCTGTAATAAGAAGTACATTTGTTTTTTCATCCATTATTACATCGTTTTCTACATATTCGCTACCTTCTAATACTTTTTCTACAACAGGATGTCTACCTTCTATTATTTCTATTTCGTTTTTTGTAATAATAGGTCTTACATAATTATTTTCTTCAGTAATGGTTGCGAAAGATTGTAATACATCTATTTCACTTATTATTTTTGAAATATTTTGAAGTTTTGGAATATATTCTTTTACTTTATCTTTGATTAAATTAAATAATTCATATTCTAAATCTATTATTTTTTCTTCTGCATTTAATATAAGTGATTCCTTTTCTTTTAGTATTGGACTTATATATCTTTCGCAGTTAGCAAGTGTTTGTCTTCTTTCATAACCATATTCTTCTTTTATAAGATTTGTGTTTCCTTTACTTACTTCTATATAATATCCAAATACTCTATTGTAGCCTACTTTTAAATTTTTAATTCCTGTTCTTTCTCTTTCTTCTGTTTCAAATTTAGCGATAAAGTCTTTTCCACCTTTTCTTAGTTCTTTTAATTCGTCTAAATCTTTATCGTATCCTTCTTTTATTAAATATCCTTCTTTTATTGAAACAGGTGGATTTTCATATATACTTTCTTCTAATAAGTTATATAATTCTTCTAATGTATCAAATGATTTGTCATAATTAATTTGTTCAAGTAATGATTTAATATTTGGTAATACTTTTATAGAGTTTTTAAGTTGTAATAAATCTCTAGCATTCGCACTTCCAAACGCAATTCTACCACTTAATCTTTCTAAGTCATATACTTCTATTAAACATTTTTCTAAGTCACTTTTTAATATAAATTGTTCTAATAATTTTTGAACAAAATCATATCTTCTATTTATTTCATCTACATTTATTAATGGATTTTCTATATAGTTTTTAAGCATTCTAGAGCCCATCGCAGTTTTTGTTTTATCTAGTAACCAAATTAATGAATAATTTCTTTGTTTAAGTCTTAATGTTTCTGTAAGTTCTAAGTTTCTTTTAGTATGAATATCCATTTTTAAGTAATTTTTATTTTCTCTTATAATAGCTTTTTGCATATGTTGCATATTTCTTTTTTGAGTTGTTGTTATATATGTTAGTAAATGTCTTATTGTTTCTATATATCTAATATCTTCAATATCTTTATAAATGTATTCATATTCTGTTGATGTTATATCATTAAATACAGTAGTTGATATTTTAAATTGATTTTCAAGCATTGAAGTAATCGACAAGTCTACTTTATCTGTTACTATTATTTCTTTTATTCCGATACTTACTATTTCACTTACTAATTTAGAGTTATTATGTTCTATTAAAAATACATTAACTTCTCCTGTTGATATATCTATGTAACTTACACCATATGCATGTGTGAAATCTATAATATTACCAATATAATTATTTTCATATTCTTTTAAGGATTCGTTATCCATTATTGTACCCTTACTTATTATTTGTATTAAATCTCTTTTAACGATTCCTTTAGCAGTTTTTGGGTCTTCTAATTGTTCACATATACCTACTTTATATCCTTTTTCTACTAATTTATCTATATATAATTTAGCAGCATGATAAGGTATACCACACATTGGTACTTTTTCTTCTAATCCAGCATTTTTTCCTGTAAGTGTTAATTCTAATTCTCTTGAAATGTTTATTGCATCTTCAAAAAACATTTCATAAAAATCACCTAATCTAAAAAAAATTATTACATCTGGATTTTGTTTTTTTACATCAATATATTGTCTTATTCCAGGGGAAACTTTTGTTACATCGACTTCGTTTAGTTTCATTTTACCACCTATTTAATTATACCAAAACTAATAATTAAAGTAAAATATACTTGATAAAAATTTATAAATTTTATATACTTATTTAGGAGGGAAGTTTTATGAAAAATACTTATAATATCACTCAAGATTTAATGAATGGTGGATTACTTTCAATGTTAACAAATAAAAAAGTAAAATCAAGTAAAAGATATACTATTTATATTATTTGTATTTTATTTTATTTGGTTTTAATTGGTCTTTGTTTCTTTAATGGAATTGGTAATTTTAATAAAAATATGGTTTTATTTGTAATACTTAATTTATTAGGTTTAATACTTGTCATTGATTTATTAAGACTTATGAATGGCGTTGAAAAAGGATTAAAAGAATAGTTAAAATTATATAATTTATATAAAATAAGATTTGACAAGTAATAAAAAATATGATATATTCTTATTGTCGAGCAATTTTTGACAAAGTTTTTGTTGTTTATGTATTAAAATAACATTGTTCAAATTTAAAGGGTGTAAATTTTCTTCTTGCACTAACGCCAATTTATTTTGGTTTGAGTAGGCGTAGCCGAAAGAATACATGTAGGACTGGGAGACTACTTAAATTTGTTCAAATCCTCCAATTTAATTTTTAGATTGGAGGTTATTTTTTTATGGTGGTGATTAATATGAGCAAAAAGCAAATAAAAAAAATTGTTGGTGTAATTTCAAATGACATAATTGATAAATATAAATTATATGATTATAAAAACACAACAATTGTTCAATCATTAGATTTATACTTACACATAACAAAACACATTTCTGAATTTTCAAGCGTAGATAATTATAATAAAGCAATAACTAACATTGAAAATATAATAAATAATCCACTTTTTGTTTATTATGATAAATGTAAAAATTCTTTACTTTATTTTAAAAAAATAGAGGAAAATGTATGCGTTGTTGTTAAATTGAATTTGCAAAAGAACAAGGATAATTATGTTGCCACTATTTATCCTATAAGTGAAAATAAAATACAAAAATATATTGAAAAAAGTTATATTATCAATTAATTAAAATTGACTTTATCATTAGATAAATTCTTATTTAAAAATTAAATTTATTTTTTTAGTTCATTTACTACTTGGTCAAAGTTTAATGCTTTGATTATTTTTATATTGTAATTATTTTCTTTTACTAAATCCATTACTTCATCATAGTTTTCTCCTGCTGGAACTATAAATATATCTGCTTTATTTTTAATTGCTCCTTTTAATTTATATTTAACTCCACCTATCTGTCCTACATTACCATCAAAATCTATTGTACCTGTTCCTACGATTTTTCTGCCACGCGTTAAATCTTCTTCTGTTAAATAATCATAAATAGCAAGAGTAAGCATTAAACCACCTGATGGACCTGTTTCTGAACTATCAAATTTATAATTAATAGTTGGAGAAGTTTCTAAATCATATACTTCAGATATTAATATTCCAATAGCAGCTTTACCATCTATTAATTTCATTTTAGCGGTTCTTGTATATTCTTTATTATCGTTTTTAACTTTGATATTTATTGTATCATTTTCATTATATTTAGATAAAACTTCATTTAATTTTTCCTTGCTTTTAATCTCTATATCATCTATTTTTAATATTTGGTCCCCTATTTTTAAATCGTTTGTGTTTCTATCTATAATATATGCAACATAAACTTCACTACTTGTTATATTAATTTCTTTATTTGCTTTTTTATAAGCAACATAAGTTGAATAGCTTACTGATTCTTTTAATAATATATCGCTTCTTTTCATAGCTTCTTCTATTGTTTCATTATCATATTTCATTTCTTCTTGTGGGATAATATCATAATCTTTATTTAAAAGTGCGAATAAATAAGTAGGTATTGTTGCATTTAGTTCTGTTACATATGATAAATTTAAACTACCATTAATATCATTTGAATTTTCTATTTCTATTTTATCATTAACATTTATAATTCCTCCTGGAGCATCTATAAAAAAAGGAAGTTTAAAAGTACCAAGAAAAAATATAACTAGTATTCCTAATAAAAATTTGTAATTTTCTTTTATATATAACTTTATTTTTTCATATAATTTATTAATCATAGATTTATCCTTTCTAATCAATTTTATAAGAATGTAGGTGTGAATATGAAGAAATATGTAAATTATTTTATTATAACAATTTTATTTTTTTTTATATTTGAAATATTAACAAACTCTACATCTATTGTAAGTACTATATCATTTTCTATGGAAATATGGAAAAACAATATATTTCCAACTTTATTTCCTTTTTTTATTTTATCAGATTTATTAATTAATTATGGTTTTATTGAAATTGTTTCTAAATATTTTTCTCCTTTAATGAAATTATTTAAAATTAAAAGTGAGTGTGCTTTTATATTTGTATTAAGTATTTTTTCAGGTTTTCCAAGTAATTCAAAATATACTAAGGAATTATATGATAAAGGACTTATTAATGAATATGAAGCAACTAAAGTATTATTATTTACTCATTTTTCAAATCCTCTTTTTATATTAGGAACATTAACTTTATTTTTAAATAAAAGACTTGCTTTAGTTATACTTATTTGTCATTATTTAGGAAATATAATAGTAGGTATTATTTTTAGGAATTATCACCCTAGTCTAAATTCAAATAAGATAAATAATAAGAAAGAATTAAATAATAAATCTTTTATTGAAATACTTACTAATTCCATAACTAAAACAATTGATACTTTACTTTTATTACTTGGTATTATTACTACTTTTTTAGTTATTACAACAATTATTGATAGTAATTTAGATTTACCTAATATTATTCAATATATTTTAAATGGCATTATAGAAATGACACAAGGTTTAAAATATGTAAGCATGTTAAATATAAATATTAACCTAAAAGCTGTAATTTCAACCTTTTTCTTATCATTTGGGGGTATATGTATACATGTACAAGTAAAAAGTATATTAAAAGGAACAAATATTAAATATCTGCCCTATTTATTTGCAAGAATAATACATGGCGTTGTTTCTAGTTTACTTGTATTAATAATAACTTATTTATAAATAACCGTAGTTCCATCAAAATAATTTATGTGTTCATCACACCAATCTTTAGAAGGTTCATTTCCTGCGCCAAATGTTTCTGTTAAATTTATAATTATAACATCATCTATATATCCCTCTCCAATAACAGCATAGGATGACCCTACTTGAACATTAAAGGTATCATGTTTTGAACTATAAATACTAGAAATTTTAACAAATTCAGATGATTCCCTAGCTGGTAAAGAAGTACCATTATCATCATCCAAAATAATATTAAATCTTCCGTTTAAAACTTTTGACTTTAAGGTATAGTATATTTTATCACCTACAGATATATTGTTAATAGTTTGTGTATACCAAAAATTATGATTTTCATCTATATCTTTAATATACAAACTTTTTGTACCACTAGATGAGGTATCATCTGATATTGTCATTACATCTCCTGACCAATCTGTTGTTCCATTTTCAAAACTACCATTTGAAACTAAATTAGTAATTTCATATTTTTTAGTTTCAGAAATCATACAAGTTTCTTTATCATCTAGTTTATAAGAATAATTATTATTGTTATATTCTGTTTTTACAGTTTTTTCGTTTATTTTTTCTCCATCATAACTAATATTTGAAATAAGTAAATTTTCATCTATTAAATCCTGTACATCAATACAATATGTAACACCATTTTCTATATGAAAATCATTCTCATATTTATCAATATAATCATTTACTGCAGTCTTTATAAGTTCCATAGAAGCTTTATTTTCTCTTTCTTTGCTGTTTTGAACAACATTAACAATAGCTATTGTAGATAAAGAAATAATTATAGCCAGCAACAATATAACGCAAACAAGTTCAATTAATGTAAAACCTTTTTCTCTCATTTAATTCACCCCATTATAATATCAGCAATTATATTTCTAATATTAGAAATAGTATCAATTACATAATAAAATTTATCTTTGACTTTATTTGTTTTTGTATTTTTATTATCAATATATATAATAAAATTATCATCAAATTTTTCTATTTTTATATCATTACAATATCGTTTATATTTACTTATTAATTCTTCAGAATCAAAATCATTTTCATTTCCATAAATATAAAGCATATTACTATTTATATATATACTATCACTTAAAAATGATTTCATATGTTTTTTCATTTCCAAAATATTACAAATAATAAAATCAACATTCTTTTTTTTAAAAACTTTTCTTAATTTTTTAACTTTTATAACTTTAGAATTAGACTTAGTAGTACTATCACAATACATTTTTTTAGATTTAAAATTATTTAATGAATCACAAATTAAAATTTTATCATTAGAATTAATAATATCAAAAATATTTGCATCTTCTATACCAATAAGTAAAACTCTACCACTTATACATTTAGCTATATTGTATAAATCTTGTTTCATACTATCAATCCTTTACAATATCATTTATTACATAACTTGCGCATAATAATCCTGCTGTTGCAGGAACAAATGAATTTGAACCAATCTTTTCTTTTACTTTAATAGGTATTTCATCACTAAATACAACAGGGACTTTACTATTTATTTTTTCATCTTTTATCATTTTTCTAATTATTTTTGATATTGGGTCATAACTCGTTTTTCTAATATCAACTATTTTTAATCTAGAAGAATTCATTTTATTTCCAACGCCCATACTTGAAATAAATTTAATTTTATTTTTAACACATTTTCTAATTATTTCTTTTTTAGTATTTACTGTATCACAAGCATCAATTACATAATCAATTTTTCTATCAAATAATTTATCTATATTATCATTTGAAATAAATTCATTTATACATTCAACATCAATATATTTATTAATGGTTTTTATTCTTTCTTTTAAGGCCTCTGCTTTATATTTTCCAATATTATTATAGTTAGTCATAAGTTGCCTATTTAAATTAGTTATATCTATTTTATCTGAATCAACTAATATAATCTTTTTAATACCAGAACGAACTAATGCTTCAACAGCATAGCTTCCAACTCCACCAAGACCAATAACAAGTACAGTTGTATCAAATATTTTTTTTAACTTAGTTTGTCCAACAAGAAGTTCTAATCTTTCGAACTGTTCTATCATACTTTCACCATTGTTAATTATAGCACAATCGTCTATTTAAATCAATAAAAAAGCCTAAGGATGTAGGCGTCCGAAACGATAAACCCTGTCTACCAGGTGGGCATCACATTATAGGCTTTAGGATTCCTTATAAAAAGGTATTCAACACCACATATAAATTAGATTCCCAATCGTTTATTTGTAGGTTTTTCTTAACAGACGATTTCTTATCTTTAGGCAATTTAATTATAACATACTAAATATTAAAAGTCTATAAATTTATAAAAAATAATATTTAGTTTACACTTTTATGTTTTCAAATATGAAATTATAATATTTTTTTTCTTGAATCATATTAGAAATACTAAAATAAGTATTGATTGTTTGATTCATACTTTCAACATAATTACTATCAACAGGTTTCTTTTCTTTGAAACTATCTTCTACTGTATCATAACTACCATATTCATTTATCCAACTTTGGTCTGAAAGAATAACAGTTGATGGTGAATTTGATAAAGCATCTCTTCCTATAAATAATCTAGAATCATATTCAATTCCAAATAAATTTAAAATAGTTGGTAATATATCTATATTAGAAATATATTTATCAGTAGCTATATTAGAATTATCATTATTCCAAATGATTAAATTTTGATGATGTAATAAAAACTTATCTGTTCTATCTTCACTATCTAATTCATTAAATTGATTTGGTTTTAAATAGTAAGGATAATGGTCAGGTGTTATAACTATTACTGTATCATCTAGTAAGTTGTTTTCTTCTAAAGTTTTAACTAAATATTCCAATGCCTTATCTAACTCAATATTTGATGCTAACAAACCTTTAATATCATCTGAATAACTTAGATTTTTAACTTTGTCATAATTTTTTCTTATTATTGAACTTTCATTATAACTATAACTACCATGCCCACTAACAGTTAAATAATATGTGAAGAATTTATCATCATTTATATAGTTTTTAATACTATTTTGAATCATTTCTAAATCGCTACCTCTGAATTCTTCACATGATGATACCAAACCTGTATCACAGAATGAATAATCATCGTAATTATCGTTTTTAAAATATTCATCTCTATGATAAAAATATCCATAATAATCATGATAAGCATGAGTTTTATATCCTAATTTTTTAAGACTATTATTTAATCTAAATTCATTGTTGTTACCTATTGTTTGTGAAAGTTGGTCTAGTTTTGCTACATTAGAAGCTAAAAGCCCCCAACCTGTCATATATTCACCAGCCCCTGTACTTCCAGGATATAAAGGAACATAGTAATTATTAAATTGTATACTTTCTTTTGATAATTTATATAATGTAGGAGTTATATCTTTAGATATTACACTTTTATCTAAAGATTCTGCTACAATAAATATTAAGTTTTTATCTTTAAATAATCCTGTATATTCGTTTTTTTCAGTAGGTTGTCTATTTTGAAAGAAATTATTTAAAGTCATAATATCATTATCTTTTGTTAAAGTATTAAGATAGTCAAAATTTATATCCATCATATTGTATTCTTTATTTTCATCTATATTTAATTTTTCATTACTTGATATAATTGCTTGTTCTTTAAAACCAAATATTGCTCTTTGTACCTCTAATCTAAAACTTGTTGTAAGCCCTAAATTGTTTGAAGTTAAAACAGGTTGTTTTATTTTATAGTATAAGTTGTAATTACAATATAAAGTGTTTTTATTTATATTAATTGATAAAATACTTACTAAATAAAAAATTATAAAGTATATTATTGATATAATTATGTTTTTTTTCTTATTAAATTCAAAATATAATTTATTATTAAATACTATTAAAAATATTAAAGGCAAAATCATCAATAATATTACATACCAATTTTGTAATATAGTGGCAAAAACCTCATTCAATACTACTAATACTTGATTTACAAAAGCAATTGAATTTGGACCATATATAGCGTTAAATAAGTTAAAATAAATAAATTGTGAAACAAAAAGTAAAGTATATAATATTGTAAATATAAATGTTAATACTTTGTTTGCTTTTTTATTAAATAAACTTGATATAAAATATGTAATTATTGAAATTGGTATTGTAAATAAATATATATTTATTAAATTTAAAAAATCAAATTTTTTAAAACAAAATATATGGAAAATAGTTTCTAAATATAACATAGAAATAATTATAAACAATAATAAACTATAATTTTTTAATATTTTTTTTATCTTTTCTTTCATATCACACCTACTACGCAACTAATTTTATCAAAAATTGTCGTTTTTTTCAAGGTGTTAAATATTAGTTGGATATTATTTCTTTGTAGAGTGAGCAGGTATTCCAACTACTGTAGTATTATCTGGTATATCATTTAAAACAACAGCATTTGCTCCTATTTTAACATTTTTTCCGATTGTAATATTTCCAAGTACTTTTGCGCCACAACCTATCATTACATTATCTTTTATAGTAGGATGTCGTTTTCCTTTTTCTTTTCCTGTTCCTCCTAATGTAACTCCATGATATATAGTTACATTATCGCCTATTATAGCAGTTTCTCCTATTACTACTCCAAAACCATGGTCTATAAATAGTCTTTTTCCTATTTCTGCTCCTGGGTGTATTTCAATCCCTGTCGTTATTTTAGTTGTTTCTGATATTAATCTCGCTAAAAAGAAATGTTTTCTTTTATATAAAAAATGTGCGATTTTATATGAAAATTGAGCTCTAAAACTTGGGTATAGTAATATTTCCATACTACTATTAATAGCAGGGTCTTTTTCTTTTATAACTTCTATTTGTTCTTTTACAAAATCAATTAATTTCATATTACACCTTCTTATTTTATTTTATTCTATATTTTTTAGTAAGAAAGTGTTATTAAATCAAAAAAATAAAAGTCATATTGACTTTTAAATTTTTAATTATTTTTTAAAATTTTTGTTTTTTCTTTCTGAATATTTACAAATGAATTATATTGATTTTCTATTAATTCATAGTAATAATCTTTATTTTTCTCAATTGTTTCTATTATTTCATCATTTGATTTGTTTAAGAAATAAGCTGGAGTTAATTGGTCTGCTTGCCATATTGTTGAATCCTTAAGTTCTAGTTTTTCTCCAAATTCTAATAATTTAGAGCATGCTACATCTATAAATTCATTATTATAATTTTTAGATAAATATTCAACAATAATATTTATTTCCTCATTTGTTATACAACCACTACTCATAATTGGTAGTAATGGTACCTTTTTATCTTTGTTTTTGTTTCTTTTTGGTTTAAATGTATTAGCTAAAAGTGATTGAGTTTTATCTGAACTTGAATATATAATAATTATGCTTTCTTTATTTTTATATATTTCTAAACTTGGGAATATATTTACTCCATCACAATTAACACTACCATTAAATATCATAGCTGATATATTATAATTTTCAAATAATGTTTTTTCAGAAAATTTTATTGCTGTATTAAATTTATATTGTATGTTATCTTCATTAAATGGAACCTTTTCAAAGCAAGCACCTACTACATTTCCATATGTTTCGTCTGCTTCTTTTATTTCTTCATGTAATGTATAAGTTAAATTACCATTTTCTATAAAATAATTGTTTTTGTTATTTTTATCAATTTCATCATTATAACTATTAATAGTAAATGGTTTTAAGTCTTCTGTATCTAGATTTAATAAAGATTTAACTGTCTTTGAATATTTTATTTTGTTATCTTCTACTAAATTTATTTTGAAATTTGCCATGCTATTATTAGATGTATTTTCTTTTACAAAACTTAAATAATATCCTTCTTCTTTAATGAATCTAACTTCACTTAAAATAGGTTTAATATTATTTAACTCATAATATTCAATTACTTGTTTATCAAAGTAATATGTTACTACTTTGATATATCTTTTATTAAATGTAAGTGGCATACCTTCTATATTATTTGTGCATTCAATACTATAATTTAAATCTTTATCACTCTTATTTAATATCATTAATCTTAATTCTTTAATAAATTCTTGTTCTGTTTTACTCATTTAAAGTTCAACTCCTTTTTTTAAGTGCGTTAATTATTCTATCACATATTAATAAAAAGTCAAGGAAAATGAAAGAATAATATTTAAATACATCTTTTTTAATACTAATTAAAAAAGACCAAAAACAAGACCAAAAAAATAAAAACCATTGAAAATCAATGGTTAATAACTAATTGGTGACCTGTACGAGATTCGAACTCGTGAATGTTGCCTTGAGAGGGCAATGTGTTAAGCCACTTCACCAACAGGCCAAATAAATACATTAATAATATATCATGTATTTTATTATTTTACAATAAAAAAAGTTTTAGAAATTTAAAACTTTTCAATTAATTTATTATATCTGTTTTTTACTCTTTCTTTACCAAATAAATTCATTATTTCATATAAATCTGGAGTATTTGATTTACTAGTTAAAGCAACCCTTAGGACAGTTGCTACATCAGCAACATTTCCTTTAAATAACTCAGGATTATTTTTATATTCTTTCATATTACTTGCATACCCTAGTTCCTCAGCAAGTTTTTTAACCTCATCAAACCAAGCTTCTTGACTTTCTACATTATAATATTTTGAAATATAGGTTTTTAATATTTTTTTAATTTCTTCTTTGTCTGTTATTTTTTGCCATTCATATTCTAAATCTTTACTAAAATATATATCATCATACATATACCATATTAAATTTTCAATATCAAAATATTTAGCTATATCTTTTCTTGGTTTTACTTTTTCTCTTTCAATATTTAAAATTGAAGTATAATATTTTTTATCTTTTTCAATTATTGAAGTTAATGATTCACTATATTTTTTTGCCCATTCGTATGATTTTTGAAATAGTTCTTCTGCACTCATTTTAGATATTATATCTTTAGAAATATTATCTAATTTATCTAAATCATATAAAGCACCGGAAGAAGACATTTTTTCTGGATTAAATTTAAAATCTAAAAATGTTTTATCAGGATTTTCTGTATGCCAAATTTCATAATTAGAATTTATAATAGTCATAAGTGATTCGATAACTGCTAATGTTGGATAACCTAATTCATCATAATAACTCATTGAAGCTTCTGGGTCTTTTCTTTTAGATATTTTTCTAATACTTCCACCATCTTTTTTAACAATTAAAGGTGTATGTATATATTTAGGGGGCTCAAAACCAAAAGCCTCAAACATTTGTATATGTTTTGGAACTGATGGCAACCATTCCTCTCCTCTTACAACATGTGTTGTATGCATTAAATAGTCATCAACAACATGTGCGAAATGATAAGTTGGAAGTAAATTATCACTTTTCATTATTACATCATCTATATCATTTTCATTTAAGTGAAGTCTGCCTTTTACTAAATCATTAAAAATTATTTTATTTTCAAAATCACCATTTGACCTGAATCTTATTACATATGGTTCATTATTTTTTATTCTTTTAATAGCCTCATCTACACTCATATTATTACAACGAGCAAATCTTCCATAATATCCTGGTCTCATTTTTCTTTCTTCTTGAGTACTTCTCATTTCGTTTATTTCATCTTTAGTACAAAAGCATGGATAAGCTCTACCAATTTCTATTAAATATTTAATAAATGTATGATATATTTCTTTTCTTTCACTTTGTATATAAGGTCCATATTCTCCAACTATTTCTCCTTTATATTCGTATTCATCTGGAATAATATCATAATGTTTTAATGTTTCCATAATTAATTCTACTGCTTTATCTACTTCTCTTTTTTGGTCAGTATCTTCATTTCTAAGATAAAATATTCCATTTGTACTTTTTGCTATATTAAAATCAATTAATGCTTGAAAAAATCCTCCTAAATGCATATAACCTGTTGGAGAAGGTGCGAAACGAGTAACACATGCTTCCTCATCTAATTTTCTTTTTGGATACATTTTCTCATAATCTTCAATTGTTTTTGTAATATTTGGGAATATTAAATCAGCTAAATCTTTATTTGTCATAGTTAGTCTCCTTTATATAAAAATAATTAATTAACAAATTGGCTGCCCTAGTTAGATTCGAACTAACGCATGTCGGAGTCAGAGTCCGATGCCTTACCGCTTGGCTATAGGGCAATATAACATATTAATTTTATCATATTTTTATGGAAATTTTAACATTTTAATAAAAAAATATAATAATTTATAAAATTATATTTTTTTAGTTAAAAAAAAAGACTACTGTCTTTTTTTTACTTTTGTTTTTGTTTGTCTATTCAGTTCTAAGTGCTTCAACAGGGTCTTTTTTACTTGCAAGTTTAGCAGGTATAAATCCAGCAATAACTGTTAGTAAAACACTTATTATTATCAATATAATCGCTCCATTTATAGGTAATTTAGATAAATTACTTATATTTACTGCATTTTTAATAATTATATTTGCAGGTATATTTATTAAAATAGTAACAACTATACCAAAAACTCCAGCTATTAATCCTTCTATTAAAGTTTCTGCATTAAATACTCGTGAAATATCTTTTTTACTTGCTCCTATTGCTCTTAAAATACCAATTTCTTTCGTTCTTTCAATAACAGATATATATGTTATTATAGCAATCATTATTGATGATACTATTAAACTTATTGCAACAAAAGCAATTAAAACTGTACTAATTACATTTACAATTGTTGAAACTGAACCCATCATTATACCAACTATATCTGTATAATTAATTTTATCTTCTTCGTTTTTATCTTTATTATATTCATCAATTATATTAACTATTTCAGTTTTAGAATCAAAATCTTTAGGATAAATAGATATAGAACTTGGATCTTCAAGATCAGCAACACCTAATTTTTCTAAATTTTCTTCATAAGTTGAAGTCATATTTTCAGTATAAGAATTTATAAACTCTGCTAATTCTTTTTGAGATAAACTTTGTAAATAAAGAAGTTGTTCATTAGATAAACTACTCATATCAAATGTTGTATTAGATGTAAATTCTCCACCTGTAAATACATTTATTTTTTCGTTTTTTAATTGTTCTTTTACTATATCTGTTTCATTTGTTTTATTAATTATATACTCAACTAAATCATGTCTATATCCAATCATACCTGCGCCAGATGATGATACAACTGCTTCTTCATCTGGTCTAATAATTCCAACGATTTCTATTTCTTCAGCATCTTTTAATTTTTCTTTTAAATAATTTTCATCTTTTGACATATTAACCCAAAGACCATTTTGTTTTTGATAAAAATCTGTATTTAATAAAAGTTTAAATTTCAAACCGATTAAATCACTTGTATTATAAGATGTTTCGTCAAATTTAACTTCTTTACCATTTACCATATTTGTGAATTGTTCTTTTAAATAATCTTGGTCTAATATTCCTAAACTATATAAAGTATAATCAGATATTTGATTATTCTTATCCACTTGTAATACAACTTCATTATATTTTTCAGGCCATCTACCATCTACTAAGTCATATTGTTGTTTATTTAATTGTTCATTTCCAAGCATTTCATAAAATACATCATAATTATTCATCATACTACTATAAGCACTTGACATACCTGTTGTATTCATTCCAAGAGCATTAAATATTGTAGTAGGATTTACTTGTGTTATTTTATCTTTATCTTCTTTATAAAGATTTAGTGTTATATCATAAGAATATTGTATATTTGATGTATAATTTTCTATATCTTTATTATCTTCTAAATACTTTTTAAATGTTTTTAAATCATTTGTTTGTATTTGTTGTGTCATTGTAGTAAACATATCACCCATTATATTTACAGCATGTATTTTGTTATCATTATACTCTTCTTTTTCTTTATTTCCTGTAAGTGAAGTTATTAAAGAACTCATATCGATGCTTTCTTTTTCAATAGTTAAAGGATAAGAACTTAATGTTTCTTCTTCTGTTTTATCAATGTACTTTTGTATTCCATTAGAAAGCGATAAAATAAGTGCGATACCTATAATACCTATAGAACCTGCAAAAGCAGTTAAAATTGTTCTTCCTTTTTTAGTAAGTAAATTGTTTAAACTTAAAGAAAGCGCAGTAATATAATTCATTGAAGTTTTTTTAGTCTTTTTATTTTTTTTATTATTTGAATCTGTTTCTTTTTCGTAACTTTCATCAAATGGATTTGAATCATCTGTTATTTTTCCATCTAATAATTTTATGATTCTTGTAGAATATTCATTTGCAAGTTCTGGATTATGTGTAACCATAATTACTAATTTATCTTTTGAAATTTCTTTTAATAATTTCATTATTTGAATACTTGTTTCTGAATCAAGAGCTCCGGTTGGTTCATCTGCTAACAATATATCTGGGTCATTTATAAGTGCTCGAGCTATTGCGATTCTTTGCATTTGTCCACCAGACATTTGATTTGGTCTTTTATTCATTTGTTTTTCAAGACCTACTTTTTTTAATACCTCAATACTTCTTTTTCTTCTTTCTTCTTTACCTATTCCAGATAAAGTAAGAGCAAGTTCTACATTTTGTAAGGCTGTTTGATGTGGTATTAAATTATAACTTTGGAATACAAAACCTACTCTATGGTTTCTATATGTATCCCATGCACGATCATTATATTTTTTTGTTGAAATACCATTTATTATTAAATCTCCTTTTGTATATTTATCTAAACCACCTATTATATTAAGTAAAGTTGTTTTACCACTTCCACTTTGACCTAGTATTGAAACAAATTCACTTTTTCTAAAGTTAACACTTATATCATCAAGTGCTTTTTGCTTATTACCAGCTACTTCATATATCTTGGTTATTTTCTCTAGTTTTAACATGTTTGCCTCCTTTATAAATATATTTATATTATAGACTTATTATTAATAATAATCAACAAAATAAATATGAAAATTTTGTGATATTGTAAACAAAAAAATACTACTACAATTAAGTAATAGTATTTTAAATTTTTTATTTTATAATTAATACTTGACCTGCTTTGATTAAATTTGGATTATTTCCTATTATAGATTTATTATCATTATATATTTTTTGCCAAGTTGTGTTATATTTTTTTGCAATTAAATTTAAATTATCTCCCTTCTTTACTATATATTTTATTTCTTTACTTTTACTATTCATTATTTCATTTACTCTATTTTGAACTTCATCATAATTATATCCTGCTTCTGTTAATTTTTGCGCTCTATCATTTCCATTTCCCCACAAACCATCAATTACTTCATTTGCAAGTTGTTCTATTGTTTTTTTAGGTATATTTGGTGTTTCTTCATTTGATTTTTCATATCCATTAAATCCATTATTTTTAATTAGTGTAGGATAATCTTTATAAGCATAATCTTGGTCGCATACTATTCCTGCAACTTTGTTAGTTCTTATTTTATTAGTACTTCCACCAAACTGCCAAATTCCAGCTGATATATTATTAGGTTTTTGTGTTCCCCAATATGCTACCCATTTGTCATAGGCATTTAAATTATTGATGCTCATTTTATTTTTAAACCAATCAGTGTTTGCATATATTACTACATAATACCCTTTATTTTCCAAATATTCACAAAATCCTATAATAGCTTGTGTAACTGCTTCTTTAGATGCTTTTGCTTGATAATATGAATCTTCTACATCTATCGCAACAGGATATTCAAATTGTCTTCCTTTAAGACAATTGTCATAAAAGTATTTTGCTTCTGCTTCTCCTTCTTCTTTACTTACTGCTCTTGAAAACCAATAAGCTCCAACAGGTATTCCTAATTTTTTGCATGTATTATAATGCGCTAAAAAAGAAGAATCCATCGCTTTACCTTTAGCTTTACCATATCCTGTAAATCCACCTCTAAGTATAGCATATTTAATTCCTTCTTCTTTTGCTTTATTTAAATTTATATTTGTTTGAAATTCACTTATATCTATTCCAAATATTTTTTCCATTTTACTCCTCCTACTTTATTATAGTCGAAGTTAAATTATAGAAATAATTATTACACTTATGTTTTTAAAATTTTACAAAATTAAATCCTATTTTTTCGTAAATATCACGTGCTCTTGGAGTATGAAATAATCTAGCAAAAATTAAATTATATAATTCATCTATTATGAAAATAACACATAAAGTAACTGAAATAGTTAAGAATACTTTTTTATTCATTTTTTTAGCTATTTCAAATAAAATTGGCATAATTACATATATTAGTAATAATCCTGCTAGTCCAAAAAAACTTACACTTCTAAAGCATACAAAACCACCAATATTACCAAAATTTAATATTTCTTTATTGTAATCCCAACATCTCCAACCATCGAAAAATGTATACATTACATATCCTGAAGCAAATTCTAAAATACCACATATAATCATACTTAATAAAAATACTTTTAATGGTTTTTTACGATATTTAAATGTTAAGAAATAAATTCCTAATGCACCATATGCATATATATTTATCCAAGGTAAAAAGTTTCCACCTCTCCAATAAATTTCTTGCATACCTCCATTAAAATAATAAAATATAAACTCAAACCAAAAACCAAACACTCCTGAAATAACAATTAATGAACATATAATCCCAATCATTGTAGTTTTATCAAAATTTGGATTTTCATTTAAATATTTGTTATATTTTTCTTTCATAAAACACACCTCTAAAACTTTAAAAAATATTTAATTATTATTTTCGTTCTCTATTTTTTTTAAATGTTCTAAAATTTTATTTTGATTTTGCATTATTTTATCTAAATCATCGTGTAAAGATTCTAATATTAATTCGCTTTTTAAATCGGTACGATAATCGTTTTTATTTCTAATGGTGTCTTTTTTTGCTTGTCTATTTTGACTCATCATTATTATAGGAGCTTGTAATGATGCTAGACAAGATAATAATAAGTTTAATAATATAAATGGATATGGGTCAATTGAATCTTTAAGTAAAATTCCATTTATAATAATCCATATAATTAAAAATACACAAAATGATATTATAAAAGCCCAACTACCTGCTATGGCAGAAAATTTATCTGCAACCTTATCTCCAAATGTCATTTTTTCGTCGTTTTCTTTATCTACATCTATTGATATTGGATTATTAATTAAAAGGTCTAATATTTCTTCTTCGTCTTTTTCATCTAAGTTTTGATTGAGTAACATTTTAACAATTTCTTTTTTCTTTTTTTCCATATTACATTCTCCAATCGATACAACATAAATATTATATCACTTATAATTTTAAACATAAAGATTTAAAATTGTTAAATTTAAAATTTTTATATGTTTTATTAATTTTATTTAACATAAAAACGACTTTTAACAAGTCGTTTATTATATTTACTTAATATTTTCATAAATAAACATTTACCACATAAATGACTTCTTACAATTGAATAACCTATATTATTTTCTTTTGATAAAAAGTTATCTATTTATATTGTATAAAGAACAAACGTTTGGTATAATTGTTTTAGGAACATTTAATAGTTGGGTGATTGCCAAACTTCATAAAGAAGGGAGGCGATAGTATGAATAAGAAGGATTTTTTAATTCTATCTTTAGTAATTCTTATCTTCCTATTAGTATTATTACTATTTATAGTTTTAATATAAAAAGAAAATCACCTAACTCAGCAATGATTTAGGTGAAACCAAAATTATATTGGCAACACTCAACATGCGATATTGAATGTTCCTTTTTTATTTTATTCAAGTTTCCTTGACATATTCAATATATCATAAAGTCAGCTTTTTTTCAAGTAGTTTTATTTGACTAAAAAGTACAAATTCCTAATAAATTAAATAAACAAGACCAAAAAAAATAAAAACCATTGAATATCAATGGTAAACATCATATTGGTAGCGACGGGGAGATTCGAACTCTCGACCTATCGGGTATGAACCGAGTGCTCTAGCCAACTGAGCTACGTCGCCATAACAACAAAATAATAATAACATATTTAATTTTTTTTGACAATACTAAATTTAAAATTATTTTATTATTATTTATTTTTAAAATAAAAGGCATATAAAAATATGCCTATCTATATATAAACGCTAATATGCGATTAGCGTACCTAAAAAACAGTTTTTAAACTATTTTTAATATATACATTTCTATTAATTATATTCATTTAAAAACTTGTTTTAATTTCATTAATAATATATTCTTAATGTTTAATTAAGTGTAAACTATAAAACTAAATTAATATATAATTATGCTAATTTATTTTTAGTTTCTATTGGTAATCTCTCATATTCCATTGATTTTATTTTTAATCAAAGTTCTCGAACTAACACTTTTTGTTCTTCTAATACTTTAATATAATATTTTATTTTATTTAAATCATCATAATTATACAATCTCCATAATGTTTCCTTCTTCATTAAGCATTTTCCCAACTTTATAATATGTTTCTAAGTCATTTTTATTAATTGAATAATTTTTAATTTTTCTATTTAAATTATTATTAATTAATTCTTTTTTTATTTATCATAGTAATTCATTATCTCCTTTCTATAAACATGTTTTTATTTTTAATTTTCCATTTTTAATTTCAAATAATATACTTCCATTTAAATCTGTTCTATATATTTTTGAACTTTCTAAATTATTTAAAACTTCTTCATTTGGATGTCCATACCTATTGTTTTTCCCAACACTTATTAATGAATATTTAGGGCTAATGCTATTAACAAATTGTTTACTGCTACTTGTTTTACTTCCATGATGTCCTACTTTCAATACATCTATTTCACTTAAACTATATTTTTTTAAAATATTATTTTCAACTTTACTACTTGCGTCTCCCATAAAAATAAATTTATAATTATTAAATTCAGTATATATAACATTTGAATTATCATTCTCATTATCATAGTTTCCATCATTTAAAAAATAAAATTCGTTGTTTTCAATATTTAATTTTTTAATACAAGAATAATATGGTATTTTCTTTTCATTTAATACCTCAATTAGAGATTTTTCAAGATTATTGTATTCACCACAATTAAATATTACATTTTCTACTTTAAAATTAGAAACTAAATTGATACTTTCACCCATATGGTCAAAATCTCCATGAGTTAATATTAAATAATCAATTTTATAAACACCAACTGATTTTAAATATGGAATAGTTATTTTATCTGTAATGGAATAACTATCATAATAACTTACTATACCTCCTGTATCTAATAAAATATTTCCTTTATTGTAAGGTAACTGAATAAATATTGAATCTCCTTGCCCTACATCCATCATAGTTATATTAGTAGTATTATTAAAATAATTTATATTTGAATATACAAATATAAAAATTATAATTGGAATAATATATATGTATCTTTTATTTAAAAATTTATTTAATACTAAAATTATAAATAAATAATATAAAAATATTGTTATTAAATTCATATTTTTTAATACAATACTTAAATTAAAATAATTATTTATAAACAATGATATATTTTCCATTATACTTACAATAACTAAAAATAAATTATCCAATAATGGTATAAATAAAACTATTAAAGAAAAAGGAAAAATAATTATAGAAATAAGTGGTACAAATATTAAATTTATAAATGGAGTTAATAAATTAATTTCAAAAAAATTATTTATAAGTATTGGTATACTTAATAAAAAAGAAATAAGTGATGTTATAAATATTTTAGAAAAATAGTTTTTAAAATTGTTTATTTTTTTTGAAAAATATATTAAACCTATAGAAATTGTAAATGAAAAAACAAAACCTATATTATAAATATAAAATGGATTATATAATAATAACAAACACAATATAAATATAATTATTTCAATAGTTTTAAATTTTAAATTATATTTATTATTAATAAAAATAAATAAAAATAGTAAAAACGACCTTAAAACAGAAGGAGAAAAATTTGTAATAAATGAATATATAAACAAAAATATTATTGTTATTAAATAACTTGTATTTTTATTTTTTAAGAAATTATTTAAAATAAATATAAAAATAGAAGAAATAAGTGTTATATGCATACCTGATACAGCAAATAAATGACTTATTCCATTATTTTGAAAGGAAGATTTTACATTTGTATCTAATGTACTACTATCACCTAATATAAAAGTATATAAATAATTTTTACTTTTAAAATTATTTATGTAATCTATTAAAAAATTTTTCATTTTAATTAATAAATTACTACTATTTTTTATAAAGGTAATTTTAGTTGCAGTACAAGTAAAATATATTTTTTCACTTAATAAATAATTTTTATAATTAAATAAATTAAAATTAGAATTTTCACTTGGATAATCTAAATTTCCTTCTACTTCTATAATGTCTCCTACTTTTAAATATGAGTAATCTTCATTTTCTTTTAAATAATAATTTACAATGATTTTTTCTTTAGAATTAAGTTTAATAGTTATTTTATCATCATCTATTTTAATACTTAATATTTCTCCTCTAAATACATTATAATTTGGTATTTCTCTTTGTTTATCAAATGTAAATGAAAATATTATTCTTAATATTACTAATAATAAAAATAATATTTTAAATAGTGATAAAATCTTTGATTTTTTCAAATAAAGAGTCTCCTATTCCACTTACATTTTTTATTTCTTCTATACTTTTAAATGGTCCATTATTTTTTCTATAAGTTATTATTGCTTCTGCTTTTGATTCTCCTATACCTGATATAGAAATTAATTGTTCTTTTGTAGCGTTATTTATTGATATTTTATTATTTGTATTTGTATTTGTTGAGTTTGTAGTATTTACAGAATTATCTATACAAGCATCATTTGTAATATCAGGACAATTACATTCTGTTTCAATATATTTTATTATAGTTTCTGTATTATTTTTTTTGTAGTTTTTTATTTCTTCTTTACTATATATTTTAATAATCATTTCATCTGTTACTTTTTTGCTTAAATTTATTAAAGTAACATCAGCATTTTCTGTAAGTCCACCTGCTTTTTCTATTACATCTTGTACTCTATCATTCTCATTCATTTCATATAAACCAGGTTGTTTTATACTTCCTTTAATATCTACTTTTACTGTTTTTATTTCTTCTTCTTTATTTTGCTCAAAAGTATTATTTTCTATTGTTTTAATATTTTCTTCTACTTTAACTTTTTTATTATTTATAAAAATAAATATACTAAAACCACATATTAATATAATTATAACTAAAATATAAATTTTATATTTATCAAAGTAATATTTCATGTTTCACCTCCTCATTATTAAAATACTATATATAAATTCAATTTCCTTTTTATAAAAAAATTTTATTTTCATACAAATTAATAAAAAAAGTTAACACTTAACGTATTAACCTTTTTTTTATTAACTATTAGACAATTTAGATTTCGAAACCTCAATAACAGGGCGAATACCTGCGAGTCCTCCAATATTATTGTTATTAGCAGTACCATCGTAAGACACTACCCATGAATAATAAATAATATTATCATATACATACGACTCACAAACATAAGGAGATGCCGTCCAATAATTATATGAATCATCAATTTGTCCATTTTTACAACCATAAATTATACAACTAGCAGAACCAATTGATAAATTATCAAACAACCATCCATAAGTTACGATACCACCATTATAATTACCTCCAGTAGCAAAATTAGGAGATACACAATAAACCTCAGAAGCCGAATCATCATAAATGTAACTATCACAATACTCACCATTTGTTATATCAAATGTGCCATAGCTATCAATGCATGAATCATCACATAATTCTTCAAGTTTTTTTTCTTCTTTTTTTACAATTTTAGCAATTTCTTCAGTTGTTATTAATCGAGCTTTATATTTGCTATAGTCTACTGTATAATTATATGTTTGATTATCATATTCCCATGATGCTAAATAGTTCTTTGGTATTTCTGTTCCATGCCAATTTTCTGTATCTTTATTTAACTGAGATAACAATTGACCATCTTCTGTACTTGGACCTTCAGTATTATTTAGACTTGAATTCCATTTTACCTCTGCAGTTGTATTATGGTCTAATAGCAAATTAACTGTTTCAGAATCTTCACTATCTAAAAATGCATAAAATTTCATACAACCTTGTTTATTACCTGTTTTACTTTGTACTTCTAGTCCTCCTGCTGCTTCATAATCTTCTACTGTACATTCTTCTCCTGTATCAACATTAAAATATATCTCTCTTCCATCATTAAATACTACATTTGTTCCTGATTCATCGCCATTTGAAGAACTATCACATGCTCCTTTTACAGTTTCTTTTGCAGTATCATTTTCTATTGTTACTTTATAATCTCCTATTGTTAAACATCCTTCTGTTATTTTTCCATCACTATATGTTAAATATCCACCTTTTGCTTTTGTTCCTTCTACTTCTACATTATGTCCATCTAATTTACCTTCAGCATCTACATTAAATTTTCCATCTAATGTAAAATCACTTCCAGATAACATTTCTTTTGCATACATTATTTTTACTCCATCAATGTATCCATATGCTGATGCTGTTGCAGAACTCTTTCTTGATGATTCTACTATATTCATTATTATTGGTACTGTTATTAATGCTATTATTGCAAGTATTACTATTACTGCTAATAATTCTACTAATGTAAATCCTTTTTTCATTTACTTCCTCTTTCCTATTATCTATATTATTTATCGTTATATAACATTTGTCAATCATTAAATAACATACTTTTTAAAACTTTACACTTTTATTATATACACTTTACAGATTATAAAAAAATATCTAGTTTTTTACTAGATATTAATTTTTAAACTTTAATCCATGCCATTGGTCACTTAAACTATTATTTTGATATACCATAAATCCATATATTAAATTTCCATCTTTATCATATAAGCTTATTCCCTTTTGAAATTCAAATGAATTTAGTATATCATCACTTTCAAAAGTACAATCAGTATCAATAGGTTGACCTACATTTGATTTTCTTGTATAATGACAAGTTTTATCTACATTAAGAATTAAAACCTCATCATCTTCTTTAAATCCTAAGTCTTTAAAGTCACTAACATCAAATTTATATGTTCCATAAGCAAGTGTTGCATTTCCAACTTGGTATCCTTTTTTTAGTTCTTCTTCTTTTTTCTTTTCTACTTCTTCTTCTGCTTTCTTTATTTCTTCTATTTTAGAATTAACTGTTTTCTTTTCTTCTTCAACTTTGTTTTTAATGTCATCATTTATAAGTTTATCTTGTGGTTCATATTGTTTAATTGTATCGATAATTAAATTTTTTAATTCTTTTATTTTTAAATTATTATTATAATCTAATGTATTATTTTGAGTATTTAATTTTATGAATGTTTTATCCATTTTTAAAATGTATATTTCATTTCCATTTACATCTATTACACTATCTTTTTCTTCATCATTAAATGTATAATCTTTAGAACTTCCATTTATTTCATCAATTATTTTTTTATAGGTTTCATTATTGTTATTTAGTGTGTATGTATAATAGTCATAGTTATCTTCTTCTATATTATACAAAAATTGTATACTTGTAGGATTATTAAAATCAATTACTTTTACTTCATTATCTTTTATATAATATATATTCATATAATTGTTGTTTTGTTTTTCATATGTTATTATCATAATAGGTTCATTTAAACCTTTTATTTCATAAAATCCAATTTTAGAATTTTTTAAATCTTCTGGTAATTTTATATCTATATTTTTATCTTCTTCTGCTGATTTTAAATAAGTGTAATATTTTTGACCCCAATCTTCTTTAATTGGTGAAGATAAATCAATAAATTGATATAAGAAATATCCTAAAACAAATAATATGACAGCGCCAACTATAGATATCAAAGTAATTATAAGTGGTTTCTTACTTTTTTTATTTTTTACTTCTTTAGATGTTGTATTTTGTTTTACATCTTCTTTTATTTCTTCTTTTGTTTCTTTGTTTTCTTCAGTTAAAACTGAATCTTCTTCTCTTTTATTATTTTCTTTAACTATTTCGCTACTTTCTTCTTGTTCTTCCTTTGTTTCGATAATTTCTTCTTTAGTTTCTTGCTTAGTTTCTTCTTTTATTTCTTCTTTATTTACTTTAGCACCACAATTAGAACAAAAAACTGCATCTTTTTCTAATTTTTCTCCACATTGTTCACAATACATAAAAATCCTCCTTCTGTATTTATTTAATTATATCATATTTTATACATAGAAATACATTTTTAAAACTTTTTTATAAATTAATATAAAATATAAAAACTATTGATTTAAAAATCAATAGTCTATCTTTTATTCAGTATCTGTTACTTCTACATTTCCATAATCACTTTCTACTGTTCCTTTTACAAATGTATAGTTTTTACCAATTGAACCATTTATAATTGCATCCCAGTCAAATTCTTTTCCTGTTTTATTTATTATTTTTGTTAAATTTAGATTTGAATAGTCATCTTTACGAAAAGCATATGATTCTATTGTTATAATATTTTCAGGTATTATTATATTTGTTAGATTGTTACCTTCAAATGCAGAATCTCCTATTGTTGTAATACTATTTGGAATTATTACACTTGTGAGATTATTACCCATAAATGCGCCTAATCCAATTATTATAGTGTTATTAGGTATATTTATATCTTTTTTACTACCACCATAACTTACTATTGTTGTTTTATCCTCTGTACCATCTTCATTTCTTTTATAAATAAATGCTTGTTCATCTGGTAATAAATTTGTATTAAATGCCATTGGACCTATTGTTGTGACACTTTTTGGTATTGTTAAATTCGTTAATAAATTATCAGCAAATGCACCTGCTCCTATTGTTGTGACACTATTTGGAATTACTAACTCTCCTGTGAGTTTATTAAAAGAAAATGCAAACCCTTCAATTGCCTGAACTCCATTTCCTAAATCTAAACTTTCAAGATTATTATATTCAAATGCACCATCTTCTATTGTTATAACATTATCTGGAATTACTAAATTTGTGAGATTATTATATTCAAATGCATAGCCTCCTATTGTTGTGACACTTTTTGGAATAACAATACTTGTGAGATTGTTTCCATTAAATGCATATTCTCCTATTGTTGTTACACTATTTCCATTAGTTGATTTTGAAGGGATTGCTATATCATATTTATTTTCATCCTCTAAATTTTTCCATACATCAGATACTCCTGTTATTGTTGCTGTCCCATCACTATTATCTTCAAATATAAACCATTCTTGCGGGCTTTCTTTAACTGCTCCTTTTTTTGATGATTCAACCACATTCATTATTATTGGTACTGTTATTAACGCTATTATTGCAAGTATCACTATTACCGCTAACAATTCTACTAATGTAAAACCTTTTCTCAATTTACTTCCTCTTTTCTATTATTTACTTATATTATGCCCCCCCCCCCATGACATTTGTCAAGTGGTTTGGGGCATAATTTTAAAAAAATGAAAAAAAAGTATAAAACTTTACACTTTTATCATATCCACTTTACAGATTTATATAAAAAATATAAATTTTTAAATAAATTTATACTTTTATTTTTTGATTTCTTGTTTCAATATTGACTCTTTGAACAATTGCTAAAGAAACAATCAACGATAAAGTAAACGAACCACCATAACTTAAGAAAGGAAGAGGAACACCTGTAAGTGGCATAATAGCAAGTATACCACCTAAATTGACTAACATATGCATAAATATATACGATGCTACCCCCAAACAAATATATTTGCCTTTAATAGTAGAAGCATTTGCAGATATTTTAAGTATTCTGTAAACAACATAAAACATAAATATAAGAATAATAGAACCTTTAATAAAGCCTTGCTCCTCAGCTATTATAGAAAATACCATATCAGTATGAGGTTCTGGAATATAAGAATATTTCTGCTTACTATTACCAATACCACTACCTAAAAGCCCACCATTATTTATAGCAATAAAACCATTACAAGTTTGATAACCACCTGTTTCATAATTACTGCAAGGACTAAAAAAATTAAAACGAGCAAGTTGAGCATTACTAAGTACATGTCCTGTAATTACTTGCATCATTAATACTGCTATAAGACCAAGCACTGCTAGTAATCCAATAGTTTTTACTTTTTCTACTCTTAGTATTGGACTTCCAAAAAACATTACTAAAAATATACAAATCATTATAAACATAGTTCCTAAATCTTTTTGTAAAAATATTATAGCTGGTAACATAAGACCAACAAAAAGTACTAAAGCTATTAAATTATAATGTTTTTTATTTTTATTTCTAAAAATTTTATAAAAACTATCAAATATAAGTGATAAACAAACTATTATAATTGGTTTTGCAAATTCACTAGGCTGAAAAGAAAATCCTCCAATACTTACCCAGTTCTTTGCACCTCTATTAAATGAACCATATAAAAGTAAATAAAAAAGAATAGCTGAAATAACCAAAAAGGCAACAGTAAAAAGAGGTTTATAAGTTTTTGTATTTAATTTAAAAATAATTAAACTTGCTATAAAACCTATAAAAAGTATAAATAATTGTCTACTAAAATAATAATATATAGAAACACCATATCTCTCAACAGCTTCATTACTAGAAGCAGTTACTATATTAAATAAACCAAATATAAATAGTCCGATTGTAATAAAAAGTAATGGTTTATCTAAATCACGATATGTATTTTTAATACCTTTCATATACTCACCTACTCTTATATAATAACACATATTTTAAATTAATTAAACAATTCATAAATAAAAATTTAAAAACTAGACATTTTATATAACATTATTTAAACATAATTAATAAACTATATTAGGAAATGGAGGTATTAATATGTATTACTATGGTGGATACCAAGGATATGGTTGCGGTCAACCTTGCGGTGGATACTCTAATGGTGGAGGTTACGGATATGGCGCTGGATATGGTGCTGCTATCATATTAGTATTATTCATATTATTAGTTATTGTAATAGGAGCTCGTGCTTTTGGACCTGGTCAAAACTAATAATAAAAACTTCGAAAATTCGAAGTTTCTTTTATTTTTTAGTATTTTGTGCTAAAATAATATTCGTGGAGTTGGTATTATGTTTAAAAAACTTAATATTTTAGATGAAAAAGAAAAAAGTTTAAGAGAAAAATCAATTGATGTTGTTTTTCCATTAACAAAAGAAGATAAAAAATTAATAAAACAAGCTATTCAAGAATTAACATATAGTCAAATAGAAGAATACGAAAAAAAATATAACTTAAGACCAGGAATGGGACTTGCTTTTCCTCAACTTGGATTAAATAAAAGAATAATAATAATCGTACATGAATATGAAGAAGGAAAATTTGATAATTATGTAGTAATTAATCCTAAAATTATAAGTAATTCTGAAGAAATGATTGCTGCAGAAGCTGGCGAAGGTTGTTTAAGCGTAAATAGAGATGTTGAAGGACATGTTCCAAGATATGCAAGAGTTACTGTTGAAGGATTCGATGAAGATGGAAACAAAATAAGAATTAGAGCAAGGGAAGATTTATCAATTGCATTTCAACATGAAATAGACCACTTAAATGGAATATTATTTTTTGATAGAATAGATAAAAATAAACCTTTCTTTAATGAAAATGAAATAAGACTAATATAAAAAACGGATTAATCCGTTTTTTTTGAATAAATACAACCACAATAATTTTGTCTATATAAATTGTATATTTTAGATAATTCTATACTTCTCTTATATCCATTTTTTTTCTTAAAATCAGAATATAAATATTTAACATTATATTTTTTTTCTAATTTAGAACCTATTTCATTTAAAACTTGAGAATTTTTATAAGGGCTTACAGTTAATGTAGTAGAAAAATAATCAAAATTATTTTCCTTAGCTAGTTTAGCAGTTTTTTCTAATCTAAGTTCATAACACTTATGACACCTGCTTCCACCCTCTTTTTCGTTTTCTAAACCTTTTATTACATTCTCATATTCGTTATTATCGTAACTACATTCTAGCATACTTATTTTATTTTCAACATTTAATTCATTTATTAATCTTACTTGTTCATCAAGTCTTTTTTTATATTCATCATAAGGATATATATTAGGATTATAATATAATATTGTTATTTTAAAATATTTATTTAAGTATTCTAAAACATAACTACTACAAGGTCCACAACAACTATGAAGAAGTAATGTTGGTAATTTATCTTTATTTTCATTTATTATTTCTTCTAATTTTAATTGATAATTTATAATCATTATCATCATCCTTTTTTAGAAATTACAAATTTTTTATTATTTTCCATTGCATCATCATTAAATTCTAGCATCAAACTATCTTCAACATCAGTAGAAAATATATCGAAGAAGGCATCATCAAACAATTCATTAATAATTTTATTTAATGCTCTAGCGCCTGTATGTTGATTATAGGCAGTTTCAACAATTTTATCAATTAAATTATCTGATAAATGTACATCTGTATCTAACTTCTTTAACATATCGATATTTATCTTTAAAGAACTTATATTTGAATTTAATAATATGTTTTTTAAATCTTCCTTTTTTAAGTCATTTAATTTGATGATACAATTAAATCTACCTACAAATTCTCTTGGAAGACCATAACTTATAAAATCATCAGTTACAAATTCATAACTTTTAGAAATTTCATTATTAAAACCAATTTTCTTTTTATTTGAATCTACTCTGTCTTTTAATTGAGAAAAAGCACCACTCGCTATCACAGTTAAATATGAAGTATCAAATTTAACAATATTACCATCATATTCAAACTCATATTCTCCACCTTCGATTAATTTTAACAAAGCATTTAAAACAGAAGTAGTTGCTATTGAATCACCATTTAAAGAAGAATTCGAAACTTTTTTATCAATTTCATCTAAACATAATATACCTCTTTGCGCTAGAAAAATATTACATCCTGCTTCTATATAAAGTTTCTTAAGTAAATCTTCAATATTTTTACCAATATAACCTGTTTGAGTATAATTGTTCATATCTTCTATTACAACAGGCAAACCAAAAACATTTTTTACTTGTCTTAATATTTCTGTCTTACCTACCCCAGATTCACCATACATAATTATATTTGTTTTAAATCTAGAATCAGAAATCAAAAAGTTTTTATAAATTGCCGTTAAAATTTTTTTAATTGCTGAATCTTGAGAAAATACATTTTCACTAATAGTATCATATGCCTTTTTTATAGGTGGTAAAGTTGTAATTTTTTCATTTTCTTCCTCAACTTCATCAATATCTTCATTTGTTAATGTTATTTCATATTTTTTTTCAAATTCTTTTATTTCCATGTTTTTAATCGTATTAGTTTCATCAAAGAAATACACATTTTCACGATAATAATTACCTAAAATTTTAAATATTTGTGGTAAATTCTTGTTTTCATATCTTTGTAATAATTCATCCAATGAAAAATCATTATAAAATGAGTAAATTTCTTCATCATCAAGTAAAATTTGCTTTGCATTTTTATATACTCTGTCAGTTGAATATTCATACATTAAATTTCTATCTTTACTTACTTCTCCTAAAGAAAATCCAATAGGAAATAAAATTGTTAAATTATCGTCTACTTTTCCTTTTTGCAATAAAACAGCAACTTTTAAATTTTTAAGTCTCTCGTCCATACCAATACCCCCTAACTACTATGGATTTAACCTAGTTGGTCCCCTATATATTAAAGTAGCTTCTCTAATATTATCTATTTCAAATATTTGCATAAGTATTCTTCCCATACCTACACCAAAACCACCATGTGGAGGACAACCATATTTAAAGAAATCTAAATAAAATTGTAATAAATTTGTATCAATTCCTTTTTCAATTATTTGTTTTTTAAGTATATCATATCTATGTTCTCTTTGTGCTCCACTTGTTATTTCTATACCTTTAAAAAGTAAGTCATAAGTTTGTGTTACACCATTATCATCTTTCATTACATAAAATGACCTTGCACTATAAGGAAAATTAGTTATGAATACAAAATCACTATTGTATTTTTCTTTAGCATATTTGCATATTAATTCTTCTTCTTTTCTTTCAAAATCGTCTTCTCTTTCAGATGTAAAATTATATTTTTCTTTTATTATCTTTTTAGCATCTTCAAATTTTATTCTTGGAAAATCTGTATCTACATTTGATATTTCAACATTAAATACTTTTTTAATTTCTTCTCCATATTTTTCTTTTAATTTAGACATAAAATATTTAACCCATTTTTCTTCTTCATCCATTACATCATCTACTGAATTAATCCATGATATTTCAACATCAATCATTTCAATTTCAGTTGCATGATAACTAGTATGAGAATTTTCTGCTCTAAAAACAGGCCCTATTTCAAATACTTTATCAAATCCAGAAGACATAGTCATTTGTTTATAAAATTGTGGTGATTGAGATAAACAAGCAGTTTGTCCAAAATAATCTAGTTTAAACATTTCAGCTCCACTTTCAGCACTACTTGCGCTTATTTTTGGAGTATGTATTTCTGTATAATCATTATTGTAAAAATATTCTCTCATCATTTGTTCAATATATGATTGACACTTAAATAATAATTGATTTTCTACTCTTCTTAAATCTAAATATCTATAATCTAATCTTGTTTCTCTTAATGTATTATCTTTATTTTTAATATCTATTGGAAGTTCACCTAAAGATGTACTTGTTACTTCTATTTTAGAAGGTATTATTTCAATTCCATTTAGTTTAACTTTTTCATTTTTCATAACTTTACCTGTAACTTTTAAAGTACTCTCAAGTGGTAAATTTTCTATAATTTGTATTAAGGATTTATTTTCTTCTATTTCTTTTTCAATTGTTATTTGTACTTTATCAAATTTATCTCTTAATATAACAAATGCAACATATTGTAAATTTCTTATATTATCTACAAATCCTTGTACTACTACTTCTTTATTATCATAATTAGCTAAATCTTTTATTTTCATTCCTTAAACTCCTTATCTAAGTAATCTATTATATCATCAAAATTTAATTTTTGTTCAGTTTTTGTTTTATTATTTTTTATTGTAATAGTATTTGTTTTAAGTTCATCTTCTCCAATTATTATTATGTATTTAGCATTTAATCTATCTGCTTGTTTAAAATTAGATTTAATGTTTCTACTTAAATAATCGATATCTGCGCTGAAACCATTCATTCTAATATTATTAAGTAATTTCATTGAAATTTCTTTTTCATTATTACCCATAGGTATAATATATACATCAACTGATTTTTTATCTATTAAATTTATATCTTCAAATTCAAGAGCGGTAAGTAATCTTTCAAGTCCAAGTGCGAAGCCTACTCCCTCTACTTTAGGGCCACCTATAGTTTCTACAAGATTATTATATCTACCACCTGCACACAAAACATTTTGACTACCAAATCCTTCTACAGATGCTTCAACTTCAAATACAGTATTAGTATAATAATCAAGGCCTCTTACTATTTTTGGATTTACAACATATTCAATGTCTAATTGTTTTAAATATTTTTGAACACTTTCAAAATGTGTTTTACTTTCTTCATTTAAATAATCTAAAATATTTGGAACATTTTTTAAAATTTCACTATCTTTATCTACTTTACAATCTAATATTCTAAGTGGATTTTTTAAAAATCTATTTTGGCAATCTTCACAAAGATTAGATATATGTGGTTTTAAATATTTAATTAATGCTTCTTTATATTTTAATCTTGACTCAGTATCACCTAAACTATTAATATTAACTTTTATTCCCTTTAAACCTAATAATTTATAAAAATTAACAGGAATACTAATTATTTCAGCATCTAAGGCAGGGTCATTACTTCCAAAGGCTTCTACACCAAATTGATAAAATTCTCTATACCTACCTGATTGTGGTCTTTCATATCTATACATTGGACCATAATACCAAGTTTTTACAGGTAAATCGTTTCTAGCATACATTTTATTTTCAATAAAACTTCTAACAATTCCTGCAGTTCCTTCTGGTCTTAATGTTATATTTCTATTTCCTCTATCAATAAAGTCATATGTTTCTTTAGATACTATATCAGAAGTTTCTCCAACTCCTCTATGGAACAATTCACTTGCTTCAAATAAAGGTGTTCTTAAATACTCATAGTTATATTTTTCCATTAATGCTTTAAGTAAATCTTCGATATATAATATTTTTCTTCCTATTTCATCATATACATCATATGTCCCTTTTTGCTTTTGTATCATATTATCCCTCCTAATAAAAAAAGTCCTTAAAAATAAGGACGGAAAATCCGCGGTGCCACCTTAATTCATATTATAATAATAACATGCGCTTAAATTCTTAACGCGAATGAACGATTTATCTATAATTTTTAATGTCTTTTATTATACTTGTATAAATGCTTACACCCAATACATTCTCTCTTTAATACTACATATAATAACTTGTTAAAAAGATAATTTATAAGTAAATTATATATTTTTTTTATGTTTTAGTCAATAATTTACTATTTATTAGTCATATTTTTATATGAAATATTAACATTATTTAAAAGCATAGCAACTGTCATTGGTCCAACCCCTCCTGGAACAGGAGTAATTAAAGAGGCTTTATTTTTTACATTTTCATAATCAACATCGCCATATATTTTTCCATCTACTCTATTTATTCCAACATCGATTACAACGCTTCCATCTTTAACCATATCTTTTGTTATTAGGTGTTTGCACCCAACTGCAACTACTAATATATCAGCATTTTTAGTAAATTCTTTTAAATTTTGTGTTTTTGAGTGACATATTGTAACAGTTGCATCATTATTTAAAAATAAACTCATAAGTGGTTTTCCTACTAATTTACTTCTTCCAACTATTACAACATTTTTACCACTTATTTCAACATTTGATTCTTGTAATAACTTCATTATTCCTTGTGGTGTACAAGAAACCAAACATTTTTTATTATTAAGAAGTTTACCAACATTTATATCAGTTAATCCATCTACATCTTTATTTCTAGCTATATAATTAATTAATCTTTCTTCGTTAAATTTTTGAGGTATTGGTAATTGTAGTAGTATACCATGTACATATTCATCATTATTAAGTTCAATTATTTTATTTATTATTTCTATTTCTCTTGTTGTTTCATCAAATTTTATATGTTTTAAATATATTCCAACTTCATTACAAGCTTTTTCCTTAGCGTTTATATAAATATTACTTGCTTCATCATTTCCTATTTGTATCACAGCTAAGCATGGTTTTATCATATAATTTTTAACTTCTGTTTTTATTTCTTCTCTTATTTTTGAACTTATTAATTTACCATCTATATTACTCATTATATCCCTCTATTTCTAATGGAAATTTTTTAACTAAATTTGATACTTGTTCTTTTAGCTCATTTAATTTTTTTTCATCATCTTTATTTTTTAACGCTTCAACTATAATGTTGCCTATTAAAGTAAATTCTTCTTCTTTCATTCCTCTTGTTGTCATAGCAGGACTTCCTATTCTAATTCCACTTGTTATTGTTGGCGATAATGTTTCATATGGAATTGTATTTTTATTTACAGTTATATTTATACTATCTAGTATTTGTTCTGCCTCAAGTCCATTTAAACCTATTGATTTGACATCAACAAGTATTAAGTGATTATCAGTTCCATTTGATACTATTCTAATACCATTTTCAGTTAAAACTTTTGATAAAGCTTTTATATTTTTTAATACTTGCTCTTGATATACTTTAAATGATGGTTGTAATGCTTCGTAAAAACATTGAGCTTTTGCAGCAATAACATGCATAAGTGGTCCACCTTGTATACCTGGAAATATAGTTTTATTTATTTTTTTTATTATTTCTTCGTTATTAGTTAGTATTAATCCACCTCTTGGGCCTCTTAAGGTTTTATGTGTTGTTGATGTTACTACATCTGCATAATAAATTGGATTTTCATGTAGTCCTGCTGCAACCAAACCTGCTATATGAGCCATATCTACCATAAGTATAGCTCCACATTTATCACATATTTCTCTAAATCTTTTAAAATCTATTTTCCTTGAATAAGCACTTGCACCAGCTATTATCATTTTTGGTTTTTCTTCTAATGCTTTTTTTTCTAATTCGTCATAATCAATCAATTCTGTTTCTTTATTTAGTTCGTAAGAAACAATTTTATAGTCTATTCCACTAAAATTAATATTATGTCCATGTGTTAAATGCCCACCATGACTTAAATTCATACCCATTACTTTATCTCCATGTTGTAATAAAGCTCTATAAACTGCCATATTAGCAGAACTTCCACTATGTGGTTGTACATTCGCATATTTACAATCAAATAATAAACATGCATATTTTATTGCCAAATTTTCGATATCATCTATATATTTACATCCACCATAATACCTTTTTCCAGGATATCCTTCTGCATATTTATTTGTTAGTATACTTCCTTGCAATTTTAAAATATCATTTGAAACAAAATTTTCTGAAGCTATAAGTTCAATATTATTATTTTGTCTATTATATTCGTTAAATAAAGCTTCTTTTATACTTTTATCCATAGTATATCACCAATATCATTATACTATAAAACATTTCAAAAAAAACACAATTGTTGTGTTTTTTACATTATTATACATTATTTTATGCATCAGGTGTATGTTGCTCCATACATTCACCATCAACCATAGTACAATTAGAATCATTATTCTCAGGCTCTTTAAATTGCTCATTTGATTCATTATTAGATTGATTATCTGTTTCACTATTTAGTTCTGTTTTATTATCATTTTCCTCTGTCGAATTATTATTAGTAGTATTTTCTTCATTAGAACTTGGTTGATTTGTAGTTTCATTAGAACTACTAGAATTACTACTTGGATTTGTATTAGTTGTACTTGTACTATTTGGTTTTGAATTATTTGTATTATTTGACTTAGTTGTTACTGTACTAGAAGAGCCATCGAATTCTTCATATGAAGAATCTAATTTTTCTCCATCAAATACTGCTTTTATTTTACTTTTTGCTGATGTAATTGTAGATTCAATTGGAATCATTACATAAAGTTTTTGATTTTTATATGAGTATGTATAATCATATCCATTAGTTCCATCTAATGAAATACTTGTAACATTCCATTTAGACATATCGTTTAATTGCATTTTTATTAAATCTGTTATTTTACTTTCTTCCATATTAGTAACAAATGAATCATCTAATGAATCTAATATACTAATATAATTAGTTATTATAGTTTTAGAACAAACTTTATCTATTAAAGCTGCTATAACTGCTTCTTGATTTTCCCCTCTTGCTCTATCACCACCTGCTAATGTTTTTCTAGTTCTTGAAAATTCTAAGGCTTGTTCTCCATTCATATGATTATAACCAGCTTTAAATGTATATTTTTCTCCTTTGAAACTATATTTAGAATATACATCTATTCCATTAACTGCATCTACCATTTTAATAAGTGAAGTAAAGTTTACTTTTACATAATAATTTATTTTAATATCTAATAAATCTTCAATAGTTTTTAAAGATTTATCAACGCCATATACACCTGCATGAGTCAACTTATCTTTATAACCTGTAGTTCCATTTAATTGTACATAATAATCTCTTGGTATAGTAGTCAACAATACTTGCTTTGTCTTAGGATTAACTGTCGCAACTATATTAACATCACTTCTTGAAACTGATGAGATTTTACCATATGTATCAATTCCAGATATGTATATATTAAAAGGCTCACCTACTACATTAACATTTTGTTCTTCTTCTTTAGTTTCTTCTATTTTTATTTCAAAAGTATAAATTATTTTTGTTTTATCATTAAAAGTATTATATAAACTATTATTATCTTCCTCACTTGATGATTCTACAAGTATGTCTTTATATGATTGTTCTAAAACAATTGCATCTATGTTTTCTTCATATAATTTTTTAAGCATCAAATCATAATCTTCTTCTACAATTGATTCAAAACTTATTTTTTTCTTAAGTGTTTCAATAGCTTTATCCATTTTGTACATTTCAGAATTTACATATGAAATCTTTTTATTTTTTAAATCTTCTATTTTTTCATAAGAAGAATCTTTATTTACAACTACTATATAATTTTCAATTTTATAATTTTTTGATGTTATATTATTTAAAAATCCAAAAGTTACATTAAAATATATAAACATTATTAAAAATATAATAGAAAAAATAGTTGAAAACACACATAAAGTTATTCTAGTTTTTTTCTTTTTCTTTTTTAATTTGAAATTAAAAAATATAATTACTCCACTAATTAAAAATAAAATGAAAAATATAATTAAATATTTAAATGGAAATACATTAATTTTTATAACTGCATAAATATTTAAAATAGTTAAAACTAAAAGTATTAATGAAATAATTATTGAATAAGTATTTAACTTACTTATTTTTCTTTTTTTTGCCATAAAATACCACCTCTTAAAACAAAATAATAATATACATAATTACTATAATTTATGTATATTATTAAAATTTAGTCAGCAAGTTCATATTCAACTGATGCAGCATTAGATAAATCATGTGGACTAGATACACTCAAAGATTGTATTTCACCTGGTTCAAATGAATCATAAAATGGAGTTTTTATAGGTTCATCTAATAATGAATTACCACTTGCATCTTTAAAATATATGTTGAAGTTTTTAACTTCCACTACTTTATCCGAAGTATTTTGCATAAATATTGTAAAAACTGTATAAGTATCAGTAGCTTCCATACTAACATCAGTTATTTTAAAAACATCTACTTCTTGTTCCTTTAAAACCTCTTTATTTATTGGTTTATAACTTACTGAATCATCATTAGAATCTACTTTTTCTTTCTCACAACCACAACCTGTTACAAAAAAAGCAATAGCAACTAAACAAATTAAAACTTTCTTATACATATAGCACCTACTCTCTTAAAAATTATAACATTAAGTAAATTAAAAATCAATATTTAAAATAACCATTGAAGTTTAAAATCATATAATGTATAATGAAATTAAAGATTATGATATATGAAGGAGGATAGTTATAATATACATGATTTAGCGCCAGGTCTTAAATGATGACGAGGTTAACAGTTATCGAAATATTCGGCGGATGCTGTTACGGTTTATATAATCGTTAGATATATAACAAAAAGTAAAATCAATATTACTTACAAAATATATATCGTATATTTAAGGAGAAATTTTATGTGTGGTATTATAGGTTATATTGGAAAAAAATATAACGCTTTAAATGTCCTTATAAAAGGATTAGAAAGATTAGAATATAGAGGATACGATTCAGCAGGAATCGCATTTATAGAAAATAATAATTTAAAAATAATAAAAGAAAAAGGAAAAATAAGTAATTTAAAATCAAATATAGATTTTAGTGTCAAATCAAATTTAGGTATTGGACATACAAGATGGGCAACTCATGGTGTCGCAAATAAGGAAAATAGTCACCCACATCGTGTTGGAAAAATAACTATTGTTCATAATGGTATTATAGAAAACTACGATGAAATTAAAAAAGAACTAATAAAAGATGGTGTTTCATTTAAATCAGAAACAGATACAGAAGTTGCCTGTGCTTTATTAAACAAGTTATATAGTGAAACTAAAGATATAAATAAATCATTAAACTTATTTAAACAAAAAGTAAAAGGTGCTTACGCTATGGGAATTATATGTGATGATGATATAAATACTTTATATGCAATTAAAAATAAAAGCCCTTTGGTAGTAGCATTTGGAGAAGATGAAAATTTTATAGCATCTGATGTACCTGCTATTCTTGAATTTACTAATAAATATATAACTTTAGATGATGGTGAATTTGTTAAAATTAAAAGCAACAATGTAATTTGTTTTAAAGATGATAAAATAATAAATAAAAAAATCCGTACCTTTGATGGAACTACTGAAAGTATAGAAAAAAATGGATATGAACATTTCATGTTAAAAGAAATATTCGAACAGCCAGAAGTATTTAAAAAAACAGTATCTGAATATATAGAAAATGGAACAGAAAGTTTAATTAATAAGATGCCTGATTTTACTAAATATTCTAGTATAAAAATAGTAGCTTGTGGTAGTGCGATGCATGCAGGATATATAGGTAAAAGTCTAATTGAAGAATTTGCAGATGTTCCTGTTGATGTTGAAATAGCTAGTGAATTTAGATATAAAAAACTATTTATAGATAAAAATACTTTAATTATTTTAATTTCACAATCTGGTGAAACCGCAGATACATTAGCAGCAGTAGAAATTGCTAAAAAGAATAATTGTGATACTCTTGGAATTATAAATGTTAAAGAAAGTTCAATTGCAAGAAATTGTGATATTGTCCTTTATACTAAAGCAGGGAGTGAAATAGCGGTTGCAACTACTAAGGCTTATTCAGCTCAAGTAGCTATGCTATCTTTAATTGCTCTTAATATTGCTAATTCAAAAAAATTATTAAATAAAAATGAAATAAAAGAAATATTAACTGAAATTAAAAACTTACCTATTAAAATTCAAAGTTTATTAGATAGAAAAGATGAATTTAAAGATATAGCTAAAAAAATATATAAAAATAATGATGTTTTCTTTATTGGTAGAAATGTAGATTATTCTCTTTGTATGGAAGGTTCACTTAAACTTAAGGAAATTTCTTACATTAATAGTCAAGCATATGCAGCTGGTGAATTAAAACATGGAACTATTTCATTAATTGAAGATGGCACACCTGTTATTTCCATAGTTACAAATGAAAATATTGCAGATAAAACTATTAGTAATATAAAAGAAGTTAAATCTAGAGGCGCAAATGTTATTTTAATAACAACAGAAAAATTAAATGTTAATTCTGATTTCTATGATGAAAAAGTAGTTGTTCCAAATACCCATAGTTTGCTTCAACCATTACTTACTATAATTCCTTTACAATTATTATCATATGAAATAGCTAAACTTAGAGATTGTAATATTGATAAACCTAAAAATTTAGCTAAATCAGTTACAGTAGAATAAAACAGCAAAAAAATTGCTGTTTTATTTTATTTCATATATTGTTCCTTCTCTCGTATCTTTTATTACTACGCCATGTTCTAGTAACTCATCTCTTATTTTGTCTGATAATTCGTAGTCTTTATTTTCTTTTGCTTGTCTTCTCATTTCTATTTTTTCATTTATATATTTTAATAATTCACTATCAATATTTATATTATCATCTTTTAATAAGTCTAATGATAGTACTTTATCAAAATCTTCAATTAAATATAATTTAGTTGCGTTATTAATATCTGATTTTATAACATCATAAAGTGTAGTTAGTGCAAGAGACGTATTTAAGTCATTTTCTAGTGTTTTTATAAATTGCTCTTTAAATTTTTTAACTATTTCAAAATCTATGTCGCCATTTTTATTTTCTTTTATTGATTTTATTTTTGATTTTAATTTATTATATGCATTTACGGAACTATCTAATATATCATATGAAAATAATAATTGTTTTCTATAATGTGATTGTAAACAAAAGAAACGATAATGTATAGGTTTATATCCCTTTTCTTCAAGTAATGAAAGTGTTAAAAAATCCCCTTTACTTTTACTCATTTTACCAGTTTCATCGTTTAAATGTTCGATATGGAACCAATAATTACACCATTTATGCCCTAAATAGCCTTCTGATTGCGCTATTTCGTTCGTATGGTGTGGGAATATATTATCTACACCTCCACAGTGAATGTCCAAATATTCGCCTAAAACAGATATAGAAATACCACTACATTCTATATGCCAACCTGGATAACCCAATCCCCATGGACTTTCCCATTTTAGTTCTTGTGCATCAAATTTAGATTTAGTAAACCATAATACAAAATCTGATTGATTTTTCTTTCCTAAATCTTCTTCTACTCCTTCTCTAACACCTACTACCATTTCATCTTCTTTATGATTTGTTAATGTATAGTAGTCTTTTAGTTTTGTAACATCGAAATATACATTACCATTTGAAATGTATGCATAATTTTTTTCTAGTAGTGTTTTTATAATATTTATATAAATGTCTATACAATCTGTTGCTTTTACAATATGCTGTGGTTTTTTTATATTTAGTTTTTCACAATCGTTAAAAAATGCTTTTGTATACATATCAGCTATTTCTATTACAGTTTTATGTTCCCTTTTAGCGCCTTTTAACATTTTGTCTTCTCCACTATCAGAATCACTAGTTAAATGTCCAACATCTGTTATATTCATACATCTTATTACATTATACCCAATATAATTTAAAGCTTTTTCTAATACATCTTCCATTATGTAACTTCTTAAATTACCAATATGTGCATAATGATATACAGTAGGTCCACATGTATACATTTTTACTGCCTCTGGATTATTTGGTATAAACTTTTCTATTTTTCTTGTTAATGTATTGTATAAATTCATAATATCAACCTCTATTAAATTATATCATATTACAAAGAAAAAAACGCATAAATTGCGTTTTATTAACTTAATGTTTTTTGTTTTGAACATTCTGTTTGTTCTACATAGTCATATGAATAATTATATTTAGTAACATCAAATCTAAATTTAAATGCAGTAATTTCTGTTGCTAAATCTGTATAGAAATATTCACCCATATTTTCTTCAAAATTATTAGGCATATTCTTATTATCTAAACTTTCCTTATATGAATAGAATGGATAATAAGCATTTATTGCATCAGACATAGTTTTAGCATTACCAAGATTTTCAATCATTGTATCTGATAACTCATAAATTGCTTTTTCTTTAGATTTTGATGAAACCATATTAGAAACTTTAATATTAACTGAATTTGCTTTTAATTCTTCGATTGATTCTTTATATCCAGGAACCTCAAGTAATTCTGGGTCAACTTCAACACAATTTGTAGTTTTAACGTTATTTCTTATAATATCTACTGCATTAACATAGTTTTTTTCATTTATTTCTTCATTTTCACTTATTACTCCACTTTGCATTAATATATTTCTTAAGTCAGAGTTTATAACTGATTTATTTATTTCAACTACAAATGCCACTAATTCTTCTGTTGTAACTGAAGTACCATCAAGTTCTTTTTCTGCTGCTTTAAACAATTCTACTAATTCATCTTTAGTAATATAATCTATAGAAGCAAATGCTTTTAAATCTTCGTTTTCATCTATAGTTGTTTGTTCTGGTTCAGTAGTTACAACAACTTCTTCTAAAGTAGTAGTTACTTCATTCTCAGTAGTATCTTCTGTTGTTATATTATTTTCATCTTCATCATCTTTTTCTTTAGCATTACTATTACATGAGACACAAGATGAAATACCAGCAATAGTACCTACTACTAAAGCTCCAGCAACAATAATACCAACTACAGATTTTTTGTTTAACTTAAATTTTCTATATTCTTCTGAATCATCTATTTTTAAAGTAGAATTAGCTTTATTTTGTTCTTCTACCTCTGCTTCTGTTACAACAGGTCTATCACCATATACTTTCTTTGTATCTTCAGAAACATGTACAGAATCATCTAAATGTTCAAAATTCATATTATCAACCCCCTCTTCATCAAGATCAATATTTGGTGTAAGTATTTTCTCATTATTTTCATTATTTTCCATTTTTTTCTTCCCCCTTAAATTTATGGCCTGTATAATAACATATTAATTATAATTTGTCAAGTTTTTTTAATAATTATATGATTTTTTCCCCTTGTTGATGTGATGTATGTTATCATAAATAAGTATATTTGTCAAATTTTAAATTTTTTACTGTTTTTTTTAAAAAAATATTGCATAAAATTTATTAGTATGATATTATATAAAAGCAGTGTTTAAATGGACCCTTAGCTCAGTTGGTTAGAGCATCCGGCTCATAACCGGGCGGTCATAGGTTCGAGTCCTATAGGGTCCACCACTGTTGCAGGTGTGGCGAAATTGGTAGACGCACTAGCCTTAGGAGCTAGCGCCGCAAGGCATGGGGGTTCAAGTCCCTTCACCTGCACCAAACATTGTTTATAATACAAAAAATGTATTATAAAATATATAGACTTTTTTAAAAATCATGCTAGGGTTAATAAAATAGTCTAAATAAATTAAGAATTCGTGTAATTCTTTTTTTATTTTTATCATTTAAATGAACATAAAATTCCATAGTAACATTAATATTAGAGTGTCCTAGACGCTCTTTTATTTGTTGCATTGGTATTTTAAAATTATAAAGTAAAGACGCATGAGAATGTCTAAATTCATGTAATTTTATAGGTCTTATGTTCATTTTATTACATGCTTCTAATTTATAACGATTTATTGATGTAGGTGCTAAAGGTTTCATGCCACCAAAAATATAATAATCAAAACTAGAATTATTGTATTTTTTTATATAAATATTTTTTAAATTCAATAATTCTTTATATAATTTAGTGTCAATATCTATTTTTCTAAAACTAGAAATTGATTTTGGACTATCTACAATTCTAGTACCCTCAAAAGAATGTTCAGAAATAGTTTTACTAATAGAAATACTATGGTAATCTAAATCACTAAATCTTAAAGCCATAGCCTCACCAGGTCTAGTTCCACAATAAAACATAAATATAAAAAATTCCTTATAAATAATATTGTCAAAACCTTTAATAAAGTGTTTAAATTCTTTTAAAGTATAAAAATCATGTTCAACTTTTATATTTTGCATTTTAAAGTTGCCTACCTTTTTAGTAATATTACATTTTATATCTAAAAACAAAACACAATATTCAAAAAAACCACTCATTAAATAATGTAAATTTTTTAAAGTATTATTACTAAAATTTTCTTTTAAAATATAATGTTGCCAATAAAGATAGTCTAATTCAGTAATATTATAAATGTTATAATCTTTCCAATATGGCAAAATCCATTTATTAAATTTTTGTTCTAAAGAACCAACACTTTGAATTTTTTGTTTATCTTTAACATATTCAAGATATCTAAAGTAAGCATCTTCAAATTTCATAGATACATACCACCTATAAAATTTAAAAATATAGTTTTGATATTTGTAATTAAAATTAAATTACAAATCATAAGTTTTAAAAAAACCTCCTCTCAATAGAATATATAAATGAAGTGACTAATTTAATTAGTCACATATATTTTAACACAATTGTTAGTGTAGAATAAGTGTGGAGATTTTTCTCCTAAAAAATAGTTTTATAATTAAACTCATTTTAAAAGATATTTGT
>CANRFG010000001.1 GCA_947629815.1 uncultured Bacilli bacterium | reverse complement strand
AAATCTCTCAATTCAGCTTAAATACTGAGTTTGAGAGATTTTGCTTTTTAAAAAGTGTTTAAGTTGAGATTATAACATAAAAAGCAATATTTTTATATAAATGATTAATAAAATAAAGTTGCAACTATTGTTACAACTTTATTGCTCACTTGCTTTTTTTCTTTTCATATTAGAAAGTTTGGATTTTAATTTTTTCATATAATCTTCACCAAAAATATCTGAAATTAAATTTATTTTTTTAGCCACTAACATATAAATAATTGCGCCTATTAATGAATATGGAATAATTATCAATATTGAACTAAATCTAGTAGTTGTATTTAATGGTAATATAAATGTCATACCTATCAAAGCAATCAACATTACCACTAAACAAAGCAAAGTTTTTAAGAATGACTTAATACTTTCACGATAATTAAACTTAAATTCTTTCTTAAGCATAAGCATTATAAACATAGTAGCGAAGCCTTGTATTAGAACATTTGTAACTATCGTACCATAATATGCATTTATACCTATTTTTTCTAATAAATACATCATAGGTGAATTTAGCGCTATTTTTAAAACTAAATTTAAAAATATAGTACATAATGAAAGTTTAGATTTATTAAGTGATTGTGATAAATTAAGCGCAATCGTATGTACACAGAAAATTATTGCTTGAAGAATATAAAATCTAAATATATTTATACTTAATTCATCATAACCATAAAAGGCTACCCAAACTGGTTGCGCTAAAAAGCTTAATCCAAATGACATAGGTATCGAAATAAACAATATTGATTTATATGATTCATTTATTTTTTTATTAACATCCTTCATATCTTTTTTTGCGAAGCTTCCAGATATGTTAGGAATTAAAGAAGTTACAAGTCCTAAAGCTACTGATGCAACTATCATATTTAATTTAGATGCCCATGTTGCAACAACTCCAAGTGTAGTTTCAGCAGTTCCAACATCATATCCTATATTTACTAAAGTTTTAACAACAGTAAATGAGTCAACCATTCCAAACATAGAACGTATCAAATCTATAATAACAAATGGTAAAGCATAAATAATTATTTTCTTTAATAATTGTTTTTTTGTCACAACAACTTGTTCTTTTTTATCCTCTTTATTAAATTGTGACTTATTTTTATGTATTTTTACTTTTAAATATATGTATGAACTTAAAGCTGCAATTGTAGCTGCAAAAATTGCTATATAAACTGCAAAATTTATTGGCATTCCAAACACTTTAACTGTTACATAACTTCCTGCCACAATTACAATTACTCTTACTGCTTGTTCAAGCAAATTTGAAATACTAGTTGTAGTAATCATTTTATGTCCTTGTAAATATCCTCTTAAAACACTTTGTTGTGGGACTATTAAAAGGGCAACTGAAACAACTCTTATTGCAGTTGTTACTTCTTCAATAGTATTCCCACCTTGTATATTTCCTATAAACATATATGCTATATTTTCGGCAAATACAAACAATAATATAAAGGCAACTAAACCAACTATAATTATTATGTTAGATGCCATTTTATATATTTTTTCTTTTAAACTATATTGTTCAAGTGCATTATACTCACTTACAAGTTTTGAAACTGCAACAGGTATTCCTGATGTAGATAAACTTAAAAATATTGCATATATAGAATATGCATAACTATATAAAGCTCCACCTTTATTTCCAATTAAACTATAAAAAGGTATAACGTATAACAAGCCTAATATTTTACATAATAAAATTGAAAAAGTTGCTACAAAAGCACCCTCAAGAAATGAATTTTTTTTCATGTCTCACATTCCATTCTATAAGGTTCATTATAACACAAAAATATTTAATATACAATTTTTAATTAATTAAATTAAATTATGTTTACATATTTATTATAAATATAGGAAGCAAAATAGGAAACAAAACTTTTATTAAATTAATTTTTGTAGTATTATATTATTAACATATAAAGGAATGATACTATGCTTTTTACACAATTAAATGAAGAAGAATACAAATCTTTTCTTGATAACCATAAGCTTAAAACATTTTTACATACACCAAATATCGCAAAAATAAGAAAAAGAGATGGTTGGGATAGTGTTTATCTTGGTATTAAAGAAAACAATAAAGTAATAGCTGCAACAATGTTGCTTTCTAGAAAAGAATTTCTAGGTAAAAAAGAGTTTTTTGCTATAAGAGGTTTTTTAATTGACTATGAAAATGAAAAATTATTGGATTATTTTACTAAAAAAGTAAGTGAATATGTAAAAAATAACAATGGATTTATTCTAAGAATGGACCCTTATATTATTAAACAACAAAGAGACATAGATGGAAATATTGTAAAAGGGGGATACAATAACTTTAAAATAATAGAACACCTTAAAAAATTAGGTTTCAAAGAAAGAAATCAAGAACAAGCAAAATGGATGTTTGTTTTGGACATAAAAGATAAAACAATAGAAGAACTTTTAAAAGAAATGAAACCTAACACTAGAAATTGTATAAATAAAACCTTTAAAGAAGGATTAATTGTAAGAAAATTAAAATATGAAGAATTAGATAAATTTTTAAAAATTACGGATGATACAAGTGAAAGAAGAAATTTTGAAAATAAATCTATAAATTATTATCATGATATGTATAAATTATTTGATAAAGATATCAAATTTATAGTTGCTGAAATAAATACAAAAGAATATCTGGAGAATTGTAAAAAGGAACTTGAAAACGAAAATAAAATATTAGATTCATTAAATAAATCTAACGAAGGAAAAATAAAAGAACAAAAAATAAAAATTAAAGGTATTGAAGAAAGATTAGAAGAAGCAAAACAATTAACAAAAATAGATGAATTTATCATATTATCTGCTGGTATGTTTATAACATATGGAGACGAAATAATCTATTTATCAAGTGGAAATTACAAAGAATATATGCATTTTTATGCACAATATAGAATCCAATATGAAATGATAAAATATGGTGTGGAAAATGGTTATAAATTATATAATTTCTATGGAATAAGTGGAAATTTTGATAAAAATGATTCTAGATATGGAGTTTATAAATTTAAAAAAGGATTTAATGGATATGTTGTAGAATTAATTGGTGAATACGAATTAGTAATAAATAAATTCAATTACTATATATATAAAATAATTAATAAAATTTAAAAAACAATAAAAATAATTAGAAAGATGTGATTAAATGTATACTTTCATTGAAAATATAAAAAAAGACGAATACGAAAACTTTGTATTAAATCATAAAATTAAATCTCATTTTATGCAATCTTATTATTTTGGAGAAATTTCTAAAAGTAAAGGTTTTATACCACATTATGTTGGAATGAAAAAAGATGATAAATTAGTTGCATGTGCTTTATTACTTCAAAAAAAATTATTCAAAAAAACAAGTTATTTTTATTCACCAAGAGGTTTTGTTTTAGATTTTAATGACGAGAAATTACTAACTGAATTTACAAAATATGTAAAAAACTATACTAAAAAATTTAACTCTTTTTTTACTGCTATTGACCCTGATATAAAACTACAAAATTTAGATATAGATGGTAATGTTATTGAAGGAGAAAATAATTTTAAATTAATTGAAACTTTAAAAAAAATTGGTTATAAACATTTAGGATTTAACAAAAACTTTGAAAATCGTGAACCTAGATATACTTTTAGACTTAGTTTAGAGCCTAATATAGATGACATACATAAAAACATGCATGCAACAACAAGAAAAATTTTAAATAAAGGAAATCAATACAATCTAAATGCTTATATAGGAAATGAAAATGACTTAGAAGATTTTTATTTCACTATGAAAGAAACTGCTATTAGAGAAGGAATAACACCATTCCCTTTTGAATATTATAAAAAATTTTATAGTATTTTCAATAAAAACAATATGAGTGATTTATATGTTGTTAAAGTTAATATAGATAATTTAATAAATATTTATAATAAAAAAATTGATGATATAAATAATGATATTAAAAATGCTTGCAATCTAATAAATAAAAACAAATCTAAAAATTTATTAAACGATTATAATAATCAATTAGAAAAATTAGAAAAAGAACTAGAACTTATTAAAAAAATAGAAGAAAAAGAACTTGTTTTATCTTCTATAATAACAGTTAAATATGGTAATAAAGTTTGGACTGTTCATGGAGGAAATTCAAATAAATTAAGAGAATTAAACGCTAACTATTTATTATATGATTTAATAATATGTGACGCAAAAAAAGAAGGATTTAAATTAATTGATTTTTTTGGTACAACAGGAAATGATAACGATAATAATAAAATTCATGGAATACATTTGTTTAAAAAAAGATTAGGTGGAGAGTATACAGAATTTATCGGTGAATTTCATTTAATTACTAATAAGTTTATGTATTTTATATATACAAAAATTGTTCCAAAATGCAGAAAATTAATGAAAAAAATCAAAAGAAATTCATAATAACAAAGTATTTAAATATAATATTTTTATTTCTATAAATCGTAATAATTTTAAAAAAACAAAAGTTATTACGCTTAATCGTAATAACTTTACAAAAGCGTAAAAATAATATATAATGTAATCAGAGGTGATTAACATGCTTTTAAGAGAAGATTATTTATCTAAAATAAGAGGTTTTTATGATTCAAATTTAATTAAAATATTAGTTGGCATAAGAAGATGTGGTAAATCTGTTATTTTAAATCAAATAATAGAAGAATTAAAAGAAAAAAGAAAAATTGATGAAGAACATATAATATTTATCAATTTTGAGTTTATCGAATTTGAAGAATTATTAGATTACAAAAAACTAAATAAATATATAAAAGATAAAATTCAAGATAATAAAATATATTATTTGTTTTTAGATGAAATTCAAAATGTAGATAATTTTGAAAAAGTTATTAATTCATTAAGAGCTTCAATAAAAAATATTAGTATATTTATAACAGGTTCTAATAGTAAAATGTTATCAGATGAATTATCATCAGTTTTATCAGGTAGATATGTTTTATTTAACATTAATCCTTTGTCTTATAAAGAATATGTTTCTTTAACAAATAAAGATGGAAGAGATATAGACACTTTTTGGGATTATGCTAAATGGGGTGGGCTTCCAAATAGATGCGAATTTACAAAAGAAATAGATATTAAAAACTATCTCCATAGTGTATATGATTCAATTATTTTAAGAGATGTTGTAAAAAGATTAAATTTAAAAGATACAGTATTATTTGATATGATATTACAATATTTAATTGAAACTGCTGGTCGTGAATTTTCAGCTGATAATATTATAAAATATCTAAGTAAAGAAAATAAAAATATATCTAATGAAACATTGTATAATTACATTGATGCTTTATGTAAAGCGCTAATACTTAAAAAAGTATATAGATATGATATAGATGGAAAAAGTGTTTTAAAAACATTAAATAAATACTATGCAACCGATTTAGGAATTGCTCAAATTAAAAACAATAATCCCGAATTCAAAAGTTATATTGTATTGGAAAATATTGTTTATAATGAATTAATAAATAGAAATTACGAGGTATATATTGGTAAAACAAAAAATGGAGAAGTTGACTTTTTAGCAAAAAAAGATGGAAATGTTAAATATATCCAAGTAACCTATGAAATGAAAGATAATGATGCTGCTATTGAAAGAGAATTTGGTGCATACAAGAAAATTGAAGATAACTATCCAAAATATGTTATCTCACTTGATAAAATAGATTTATCCCGTGATGGAATTATTCATTTAAATTTAATTGATTTTCTATTAAGTGAAGATTTTTAAAGTAAAAGAACAGCATTAAGCTGTTCTTCCAAATTTACGATTGAATTTTTCAACTGCACCTGTTTTCTTAGTAGTTATTCCTTGTCCTCCATTAAAAGATGGATGACATTTGTTACAAACTTCTAAATGTAGTTCTTTTTTATTTGACTTAACTGTGAATGTATTTCCACAAGCACAAGTTACTTTAGTATCTACATATTCAGGATGAATTCCTTTTTTCATATTATATCTCCTTCCGCCATGACACAATCCATGTCATAGAAATTTACTTACATAGTATAACAATATTTTAACTAAAAATCAACCTTTTTTAATCATCTGACCTTCCAAGTAATGAAATAAGTCTATAAAATAAATTTATAAAGTCTAAATATAATTGAAATGCTATAAAGATTGCTAAATTATCTTCAGGAACAAGATTAGCCAAATATTTAACCTTTTGAATATCATAAGCAATATAACCTAAAAATATTACTATTCCTATACAACATAAAACTAAATCTAATGTTTCAGAACCTATAAATAAATTAATTATAGTTACAACTATTAAAGCAATTAATCCAATTAATAATATTGTACTTATTTTAGATAAATCCAATTTAGTAACCTTACCTATAAAGGCAAATATACCAAATAAAACTGCTGTTACTGCAAAAACAAGTATTATTGAACTTACTTTATATACTACAAATATAAGTGATAAACTTAATCCTGTTGTAAAGCAATACACAAAATATAATATTTTAGCTGTCATTGGATTCATTTTAGTTAATCTTACTGATAAGAATATAGCTATAAATATTTCAACTATAAATATTATTATTGCATAACTAGGTTTTAATATATTAAATACCATATTTGAATTAGTTGATACATAAAATCCCGTTAAAAATGAAACTGCTAATCCTAAAAATAACCATAAATATACTTTTGAATATAATTTATTTTCCATTAAACATTCCTCCTAAATGATATTATACCACATATTTTAACTTATATATTCAATATTATGTTTATTACATAATTTTTTTATTTGTGATTCAATATAATTATTTATTTTAGGGTCTATTTCTATTTTTAAAAATTGTATTTCTTCTTTACTATAACTACGAATAAGAGTAAATAACTCATCTAAATCTATTATTGTTTCATCAATATTTTCATATAAATTTTCATCATCTAATATGGCTTTAAAGTCATTATATCCTATATTTAAAGTAATGTAATCTGCCTTAATTATATAGTTAAGTATTGTTTTATTATCAATTTCTTTTTTAAATTTTATATCATTAATTATATCAGTTATTCTATAATTCTCATCTAAAAAACTTGTATTATAATTCATTAAATCATTACTTTTTTCTAAAGCTTGTTTTTTTTCTATAATATATTTAGAATTATCATCATTTCCTAAAATTAGATATGATTTTTTGTCTATTTTTGTAACAGAATAAATAAATATTATTAAAATAATAATAAAAGATAAAAAAAGGTATTTTTTCATATTTCACCTCAAAAAAAGTAGATAAATCTACTTTAATTATATTTTCATTATAATTTTTTAGTACTCACTAATACTTAATTTAGCACCTACACTATTTAATTTTCCAACAATGTTTTCATATCCCCTTAAAATATGTTCAACTTCCTTTACTGTAGTTGTTCCATGAGCAACAAGACCTGCTAATATTAAACAAGCACCTGCTCTTAAATCTGTTGCGACTACTTCTGTTCCTTCTAATTTCGTTGGACCTTTTATATATAACTTTCTACCATCTATTTTTATATTAGCACCCATTTTATTTAAATATTGTACATTTAAAAATCTGTTTTCATATATAGTTTCCTCTACAACAGACTCACCACTAGCTTGTGTAAACAAAGCTGTAATTGGTTGTTGCAAATCTGTTGGAAATCCAGGATAACCAAGTGTTTTTATAGATGAACAAATCAAGTTATCAGGTGAAGATACAACTATAGAATCAATATTTATAGTCATTTTTACATTCATTTCCTTTAACTTTGAAGTTAATGACTCTAAATGACTAGGAATTATATTTTCTATTTTAAGTTCTTCCCCAATTAAAGCTCCTGCTAATAAATAAGTACCTGCTTCGATTCTATCAGGAATTACTTCTGTAAAAGCACTTCCTAATCTATCTACACCTTCTATTGTAATATTACTAGTTCCAGCTCCACTTATTTTTGCACCCATATTATTTAAAAATGTAGCTATATTTACAATTTCTGGTTCTTTTGCTGCATTTTCAATAACTGTTGTACCTACTGCTTTAACTGCAGCAAGCATTATATTTATTGTAGCTCCAACTGAAGCAATATCAAGATATATTCTAGTTCCTTTTAATTCTTCAGCTTCTAAAGTAAATTTATTATTATCTTCTGTTATTTTTGCGCCTAATGCCTCTAATCCTTTTAAGTGTAAATTAATAGGTCTAGGTCCTATTGAGCATCCTCCAGGAAAATATAATTCAACTTTTTTATACTTTCCTAGTAAGGCACCCATAAAATAATATGAGGCTCTTAACTTTTTTGCTTTGCTTTCTGGTATTTCTTTATTTAATATTGTCGATGAATCTATTTCTATAAGTTCTCCTTCTCTTTTTACTTTCGCACCTAAATATTCCAATATTTCACTTAAAGCATCTATATCAGATACATTTGGAACATTATCTATTTTAACTATTCCATCCGATAAAATTGCTGCTGGAAGCAATGCAACCGCACTATTTTTCGCACCACATACTCTTATTGTTCCTTTTAATTTATGTTGTCCTTCTACTATTATTTGTTTCATTTTTATCCTCTCCACTACTATATTAATATGTGTTTTTTTTAATATGGTGTTTAAGCCTTATTTATAAATTTTGAATAATATTTAATCACTAATATAATTATAATTTTTTTTTTATGTTTTATCAAGGTATATAATTTTAAATATACATATACTTAACAAAAAAACTATATTATTTTAAATAAATATAGTATTCCAAATACAATTATTATAATACCACCAATTATTGTTGATATTTTTCCTATTTTGTCATTTATATATTTTCCTGTTTTTAAGCCTATATATGTAAATAAAAAGCTTGTTATTGAAAATATTATTGAAGCAACTAAATATTTATCTGTTATAGCGTTAAGTCCTATTCCAACTGAAAAACTATCTATACTTACTGCAAGACCAAATAAAATCATTTGAGATAGTTTTAATGAAAAATTTGCCTCTTCATTTTTAAATGATTCTACTATCATTTGTATTCCTATTACTGTAAATATTACAAATATTATTACAGATGGCTCTATTTTAATTAATTTTAATATTAACATTCCAAATAAATTACCTATTTGTGGCATAATAAAATGGTAAATTCCTACTATGAGCGATAATAATTTGATATTTCTTTTAGTTAATCCTAATGTACCATAAGCGAGCGCTAAAGAAAAAGCATCCATGCTTAAAGTAATTGCTATTATAATTAATAATATTATTTGCATATAAAAAGCCTCCTATAAAATTATATTTATAACTAAGGCTTTTATACTTATATTATTAAATTCAAATATTTTACTTTTTTTGTTCAAACGAAAAAACTTTTAAATTTTCAATTTTTTTTCGATGAAACGAAAAAACTTTTAAATTTTAAATTTTTTTTCGATGAAACGAAAAAACTTATAAATATTTGTCAATTACTTCTTTTACTAAAGAAGCATACTCTACATCATCATTTTCGGATACTTCTAATACACAAAGAGGAGGAAATAAAACACACCACCAATTATTACCTTCTCCTTCTCCTATTGTTACAAGTAAAGATTCATAATACCCTTCTTCATAAGTTACACCTTTATATTCTTTTTTAGGAAAGTAATTTAATCCTAAATTAATTTGATAATTTTTATTATAATTATTTGATAAAAATATATTATTTATTTTATTATCAAATAAATCTATATTTTCCTTTAATTTATTTTTTGCAGTTCTTACATTATCTTCATTAGTTATGATATTACTTATTTCATCTTGAATTGATAAAGCAACTTCTTTTTTTATTTGTTGGTCATAATCACTATTACTATTCGCAACAACTCTTAACCTTATTGATTCTTCTGGTATTTTTACCTTATCCTCAAATATTACTCCTATTAAATAAAATGAAATTAATATTGATATTAATGTTATAAATGTTTTCAAAAAAATCGTCCTTTCTATTAAATAGTGAACGATTATTTTAAATTTTATTCATTTATGATATGTTTCATTATTAATTATTTTAAATGACCTATATATTTGTTCTAAAAGTATTACTCTAAATAATTGATGTGGAAATGTTAATTTAGAAAAAGATAATTTATAATTTGATAATTTTTTAATATCATCATGCAATCCTAATGAGCCACCTATTATAAATGCTATATTAGGATTAATAGATAATGTTTCATTTATTTTATCTGATAATTGCTTAGAATCTAAACTATTTCCTTCTATTTCAAGTGTTATTATATAATCTTTTAAATTTAATACTTTAAGTATATTTTCTTTTTCTTTAACTAATGAATTATTTGCTTCATCATTAAGTTCAATTATTTGTAATTTTGTATATTTTGAAATTCTTTTTTCATATTCATTAATTGCATCTATAAAAAATTTTTCCTTTATTTTTCCTACGCATATTATTTTTATCATACTTCTATTAACTCCGTTTTTTCATTTTGTCTTGCTACTAATATTTCACAATCAGAAATATTTTTATCTTTAAGTGTTTTAATAGCAAGTTCTTCTGTGTTGTTTTCTTCACTTAAATGAGCTAAAACAATGTGTTTAGTTTTGTTTCCAGCTAATTTTTTTAAGTATGTCGATGAATCATTATTAGATAAGTGTCCTTTATCTCCTAATATTCTTTGTTTAATATGATATGGATACTTTGAATTTTCCATAAGTAAATTAATATCATGATTGCTTTCAAATACATACAAATCTCTGTTTTTTAATAAATCATAATTTTTAACATTTATATATCCTGTATCTGTAACATAAACAATAGATTTATCTTTCGATTCTATTACATATCCATTTGAATCTGCTACATCATGTGATGTTTTAAAAGGAATAATTTTTAAATTTTCTATATTTATTTCTTTATCTATAAATTCATAATTTGGTAAAGCAATATTTAATTCTTTATACATTGGTTTTGTTAAATAAACTTTTGTATTATATTTTTTTGTAAATACTTTTAATGCATTAGTATGGTCTACATGTGTATGCGTTAAAATAATTGCTTTTATATTTTTTGGATTTGTATTTAATGCTTCTAGATTTCTTTCTATATATGATGAAGTAGTTCCTAAATCTATTAAAATTTCTGTATCATTTTCTTTGATAAAACAGCTATTTCCTTTAGAACCACTTGATAATACTGATACTTTCAAATTAAACACCTGCTATTCTTCTTTTAACATATTTACAAATGTTGAAGTATTTCTTTTAAATATTAAATCAATTGTTGTAGTTGGTCCACTACGATGTTTTGCGATTATAAATTCGCTTTTACTTGTATTTTCATCTATTGATGCTTCTTTTGTATAATAATCATCTCTATAAAGGAAGGCAACTATATCTGCATCTTGTTCTATTGAACCTGATTCTCTTAAATCACTAAGCAATGGTCTTTTATCTTCTCTACCTTCAACTGTACGAGAAAGTTGCGCTAAAGCTACAACAGGTATATTTAACTCCATCGCAAGTGTTTTTAATGACCTTGATATTTCTGATACTTCTTGTTGTCTATTTCCTGCATATCTAGCAGAACCACTTATTAATTGTAAATAATCTATTATTATTATTCCAAGACCTTTTTCTGAAGAAGCTAATCTTCTACATTTTGCTCTTATTTCTCCTATAGTCATACCTGGTGTATCGTCTATATATAATTTTGTATCTGCTAATTTACTTATTGCTTCATTTAATTTTTTCCAATCTTCATTTTTAAAACTTCCGTTTCTAAATTTATAACCATCTATTTGTCCTAATGAAGATAACATTCTTGAGGCTAATTGTTCTGCACCCATTTCCATATTAAAAACAGCTACTGTTTTATCTGAGTTCATGGCAATATTTGTTGCAAGATTAAGTGCGAAAGCTGTTTTTCCCATAGCTGGTCTTGCTGCAATAATTATTAGTTCATTTTCATGAAGTCCTGATGTAACTTTATCAAGGTCATAAAATCCTGTTGCAAGTCCTGTTATTTCTCCTTTTGATTGCGCTAATTTTTCCAAATCTGATTGTGTTTTGTATAAAACTTCTTGTATGCTTTTAAATTCAGTACCTTTTCTAGATTTTACTACATTTAATATTTTCTTCTCTGCATTATCTAAAACTTCACTTATATCATTTTGTGAATTATATCCTTCTGTTGCAATTTCAGTTGATGTTTCTATAAGTCTTCTAAGTATTGCTTTTTCTTCTACTATTTTTATATATTCATCTATATTTGCTGCAGTTGGTACTGTATTTATAATATCTGTTATATATTCTATTCCACCTACTTGTGATAATTTTTTATTCTTATCTAGTTCTTCTGTTACAGTGGTTGCATCTATTGGAATACCTTGTTCTGCTAAATTACTAATTGCTTCAAATATATTTCCATTTGCTTCTGAATAAAACAAATCTTTATTTAATGTTTCCATTGCTCTTTGTAATGCATATTTTGACAAGAACATAGAACCTAGTACTGATTGCTCTGCTTCTAAATTATTTGGCAATTTTCTCTCTTGCATAAACTCACTTCCTTGTTAATTCTACTTTTAAAATCGCTGTTACCTTTTTATGTAGGTTTATTTCCACATTATGAAATCCAAGTGTTGATAGTGGACTATCTAAATGTATTTTCTTTTTATCTATATTTATTTTGTTTTTTAGTAATTCTTCATGTATTGTTTTTGTACTTACACTACCAAAAACTCTATCTTGTTCTCCTGTTTTTACAGGAATTTTTATTTTTAAATTTTCTATTTGTTTTTTTATTTGTTCGCAGTTTTTTATATTTTCTTCTTCCTGTTTTTGTTCTTCTTTATTTTGTTCATCTAATATTTTTAAACTTGTTTGTGTAGCCATTACTGCATAACCATTTTTTATTAGAAAATTTTTTCCATATCCATCTGCAACATTTTTAATTTCACCTTTTTTTCCTTGACCTTTCACATCTTTTAAAAATATTACTCTCATTTTATCACCTCATTTTATAAGTTTTACTAATTTATCTTTTGCTTCTTTTATTGATATATTTTCAAATTGTGCTGCCGCGGAAGTTTCAGAGCCACCTCCACCTAATTTATTCATTACCTTTTGTACATCTATATTTCCAAGTGAGCGAGCACTTATCGAAACTTTATTTTCTTCTATTTTTCCTATTACAAATGAAGCTTCTACATCTTTAAATTGTATTAATTCATCAGCTACTTCTGCTAAATCTTTTTGTTCATATATTTCATTGTTTAAAATGCATAATATAACATCTTCGTTTAACATATAGCTTCTTTTAATCATATTTGTTTTTTTAATATAATTTTCTCTAGTGTCTTTTAATATCTCAGTTTTTAATATATTATCTGCTTTTAAACTTAATAAAATAGATGATGCTTCAAATGTTTTTGAAGTTGTTCTCATTATATAACCATTTGTATCTACTTCTATTCCAACAAGTAAAAGTGTAGCAATTAAAACTGATGGTTTTATTTTTAATTCTTTTAAAAAGAATGATATTATTTCAGATACACTTGATGCTTCACTATCTATAAGTGAAAATATTGAGTTTATCTCATAGTTTTCATCAATTACATGATGGTCTATTACAATTGTATCAAGTTGTAATAACTCTTTACATTCAATTAATTCTCTATTACAAAAATCAACTGCAATTAATAATGTGTTTTTATCTATTAAATCTATTGCTTTTTTTGAATCAATTAAATTATATATTTCTTTTGCGTCACATAAAGCTTTTATGCCTTTGTTTAGTGAAGGATTTACTTTATCTAATGATATATATACATAAGCTTCTTTACCATATTTTTTACATATTTCATACATACCAAGTGATGCAGAAAAACTATCAAAATCAGGATTCTTATGTCCTGTAATAATTATTCTATCATATTTTTTTATTATTTTTATTATTTTTTTTAGATGTTGCTTCATTATTTCACCTTCTTTTTTATTATACTATAAACTGACAATTATTTAAAGATTTGTTTGTTACTATTTATATGTAATATTATTTGCTTTTTTAAATATATTTATTATATAATTTGACAAATTTAAAAAAAGTGTTAAAATAATCGCTCATATGGGGAAAAATATCTCATATTTAGTATGTTTATTAAATATATTAATGAAAGTAGGTGAACTATGAAAAATTTAACTGTCGAACAAATAAATAAAATCAATGAAGGTATTGCATGTTCTAATAATGAACTTTCTTCTTTAAATTCAGAAATATTAAATGATACATTAGATGAAATCTATTCTGATAATTCAGTTGATATCTATGAAAAATGCGCACAATTACTTGAATTATTCGAAAATAGAAAGCCATTTACAAAATTTAATATTAGAACTGCTATTGTTTCTATAATTGAGACTCTTAAAATGAATGAAATAATTGTTATTTGCTCAAATAGATCCATAAATGATTTAGTTGAAAAAGTTTCAGATGGTGAATACCAACATGAAGATTTATTAAATTGGATATTAAATCATTGCATATCTAAAAAATATAGCAAACAAAAAGTTTATGCAAAATAAAACGCTTCTGTAAGCGTTTTTTTCATAATAGAATAATTTTTTATAAACAATTATTAAAAATATTTAATCATCATTTAAAATTAATTCTTTTAATTTATTAATTTGTCTATTTAATAAAATACATAATTTTTCTATTCTTTTATCACTTATTTTAGTTAAATATTGATATTGATGTAGTAAATTATCAAACCATTCTACTATTCCATCTAATTTACTTATATCTATTCTTTTTAAATTTTTAACTACTTTTATTATTTCATCAAAAGGCTTTACTTCATAAAATAATCTTCCATTACCTGAAATATGTACTTCTTCTTCATCGTAATACTCTATATTTAAACTTTGACCATTATCAAATATTGGAGCAACATCTAGCCATTCTAAAGTATTAACATCCCTTATAATTCCAAAGTTATTCAGATGTCTATCTTCATTCATAATTATATAATCTAAAATAAACATATTTTCTACTTTTTCACCAGCATTCTCTATATTATGACCTTCTAATTTTTTAATATATTCTTCATAATCTTCTAAATTATCATGTCGTTTCATATCATTTTTAATTTGGTAGCAAGTAATAAGTTCTGTATCTTTAGTTATAAAACATGGACATTTAGATACTACAATATCTTTATATGTATCTATTGTATATTCTACATGATTAAATCCAAGCCTTTTACATATTTCGCTCGCTAATACTTCATTAAAAGGTTGTAATATTTCATTTTTATATCCACCTTTTAATAAATATCTTGTTCCATTATCTATAATCCAAGCTTTTTTTAACATTCCATCTGTTGTGTTATTAGGAGTTTTTAAAGATGTTTCTTTCGTTACTGATTTACTATTAGTTGATAAAGATGCCTCCATAAACTCAGCATAATCGAAATCATTATCAAAAAAATTAATATCATCATAGGAAATATTACTATCATAAGGTTTTAACCAATATTGGTCTGATAAAGATAATCCAAAAGCTTTGTCCAAAAGTTCATAAGGTGCAGTTATATTTAATCTATGTAATAATAAATCTAATTTATCACGCCATGAAGGTATTCCTCTTCCTTTAAACCATTCACTTAAGTTAGTTCTAAAAAGTGTGTCATTAATATCATTTTCTATATAAAAACTTTTCAAAATATATGGAGCATAGTTAATATCTTTAACTCCATATATATAATCAAAGAACTTTGAAGTTTCATTATATTCAACAATTAATACTTCTTTATTTTTATTCATAAGTATACATTTCATAGAGTAATCACTCCTTTTTAATACTTTTATTATAACATACTCAATCCTATAAATAAACTTTATCCAATTAGTTTTTATCGATTAAATTAAGCTTTAACTGTTATATATTAATTACACAATGATTATCTTCTAAGGATAGTCATTATATAGTGTTTTATATTTTTATAATTATTTAATAAATTTTCAATATAATGTTATTATTTATCAAGAAAATTCCCATAAAACAAAAAGAGGAACATTGATTAATTTTATTATTTACTTTTTTCATATAATTAAATGGGTGAGTACATGAATCTAGTTCCTAATATAAACGCAAAAACATTTACATTAAGTGCGATTATTATTGGTTATATATTAATCGATAATGCAACTCCTGCTGAGCAAAACTCATTAGGAAATTGGTTTATGTTAATTGGTCAAGTTTTATGTACTAATTCCGCACAACAACAAGTAATAAACAACAGGAAAAATGTATCAAATGCATCAAATAGACATATTATAAACGATGATAATATTAATGCTACATCATCTGATAATATTGATGAACAAATAAAAATGATAAAAAAAGTAGTAGACGCTATGAATGTCGAAATAGAAAACTTAAAAAGTAAATTATAAAAAACAACGAATCATTCGTTGTTTATATTATCATTTATATTATTGACTAAATTTGAATTATTAAATTCAATATTTTGATTAATTGCATTTATTGTTTCATTTGGAATATTATTTGGTTTATCTTTTTTCTTTTGTAAACTTACAATTCTTCTATATAGAATAATCAAACCAACTGTAACAGTATTTATTACGAATATAATAGTACTTGCTTGAACTAATATCCTAAATGTTTGATTCGCATATATTGATGATTGTGAAAAGAAATCTAAATTGTTACTTATAACTATATCTAATATCATAAAGAAAAACAAATGCATCGCTAAAAAACATATTACATTTACTATATTTATTATAATATCTGACCTATTACTTAAAAATTTAATTTTTTTATATCCATCAAATAAACTAAATATAGTATTTATATTAACTATAACTAATACTAAGAAATATATTACAGCATTTGGGAAATAAATAAGTCCAAACAATAAATCCATTATTTTATCAAAAAGATATAATAAAAATTTACCATAATATCCAAATAAAAGTATTATTAATATAGCATATATAAGAAGTAAAATTTTTCTTACCTTTTTATCTTTTTTTATTATAAATGTTATCATCATAGCAAAAGATATAAGAAAAAATATAAACATTTCTAAATAAAAAGGTGTTGTAAATATCAAAACTAATATAGAATAAATATTTTGTAAAAAATTAGTTTCTTCCATTTTAACACCTTCTATTTAAACTCTTTCAAAAATATATATTGACTGTAATGTTTTTGAATTTTTTGTACAAGTTATTAAAGTTAGTACAGTTTTACTATTATCTCTATATATTACTAGACTTCCCGTTTTTGGTTGAGTGTAAACATTTACTAGTTTATACTCATATTCAATATTCTTATATTTTATGTAGGCTGAGTCCCCAATTGACAAATCACTTAATCTCTTAAAATAAGCTCTATAACTTGTACCATTGTGAGCAGCTAGCATAACATTACCTAACTCTTCATCTGGGTAACTTGATTTAGATAAAATCATTACATTTTTTTGAACAGTATTATTTTTTGAATTTTTATCATAAAAACCTTTAGCTAAATTTATTTTAGGTATTCGTATTGTACCTATATATGATTCTGATGGTTGTGTATTTTGATTATTAGGTTTTTGTTCTACATTTTCTTCTGGTTGTTCTTCATCTTTTTTTTCCTCTTCATCAATTATTTCTGTATCATCAGATTCATCTAAATATTCTACTTCTTCTTCAGTATTTGTTTCTAAAAGTGTTAAGGCCATTTCTTCAAAGGCCTTATTCTTTTTTTCTTGCTTATATGGTGTAAGCAAGATAACAAATCCAACTAGTATTAATACTAGGGAAGTTGCTATAACTACTTTATTCAAAATCTTTCACTTTTACGTTTTCTTAAATATAAGTAAGTTCCACAAATACCTACTGTTAAAACAAATGCTCCTGTGCCATATATCATCATTGAAGTAAAGCTTCCCGTATCTGGAACTGTTACTACAGTCATTTCATCATACATTGTTATAGTTTGTACATCAGTACTATCCTCAACTGTAAATATAATTGCTCTAGCCTTATCATAACCTTCTGGAGCAGTTACTTCTTCTAATGTATATGTTTTTCCTACTGTTAACCCAGTAATAGTATGAGCTTCACCAGTACTTCTCCACCTATATATTTCTCTTCCTGTTGAATCTTTTATTACTAATTCAGCACCCTCTAAAAATTCACTTGTATCCTTTTTTCTTTTTTCAAAATTAACTTTAGTTGCTTCATTTTTCATTACAACAGGTTTATCAACTTTACCATCTTTTACTATAAATGATATAGAAGAAGTAAGTACATATCCATCTGGTGCGATTGTTTCATGTAATGTATATACACCATCAGCTAAATCCTTTACAACATGAGGTTCATTTCCAGAATTCCATTCATCTATTGTTTTTCCAGTAGCATCTTTTAAAACTAAATGTGCACCTGGTAATTCTTTTCCTGTTGTTGCATCTTGCTTACTTATAGGGATATCTGCTTTCTTAATTTTAGAATTTTCTATATAAAATTGATTGTTAAATACAGTATTACCATTAGTAGATGCTTCTACCACATCTCTTACTACCTTATTACTCTTTTCATAGCCAGTTGGTGGTACGAGTTCTTCTAGTGTACATACTTCTCCAGGTATCATAGTTCTTCCTTTTGAATCTTTTGTAGTATGGTCAATACTCAAAGTTTCGCTTGTTGATGTAAATTCTAATGTAAATCCAGAACTTTCACATGAAAACTTCATTTTAGCTCCAGCCAATCTTTTGCCATTTTCATCCCTTTTCTCTAACCATACATGGAGTCCTGTATAATCGTTTGGTTGAGATGGTGTGAATGATTCATCTGGTTCTTCTGGAACAACTGTTGTCCCTTCCTTAGTATTTTTTATAGTTACATTAGTTGTTGTTCCAGCTACTAATCTAACCGTTGTTGGACTTGCTTCTTTATATCCTGTTGGCGCATAAGTCTCTTTAATTGTTGCTGTTCCAGGAGCTAAATCATATATTTCTATATCACTAGATGAATTACTTGTTACTGTCGTCATATTACCATTTGCATCTGTTATTTGAAACACTGCATCTGCAAGCCTTGTTCCATTTTCATCAACTTTTTTAATAACTAATTTTGTCCTTTCAAAATTTACTGTATAAGTTCCATTTATAGTTCCTGATGAAGTTGTTGTTATAGGAACTAATAAATTTTGATAACTAGCATCCCCACTACGATATTTATACGCTATTGTAGTTGAAGAAGTTCCACCTGAAGCTTCCGCCCATATTGTTATTGAACCTTTCAAGTTGCCACTAGGAATTCTATCAATTGGCAATTTTATTTGTATAGTATTTCCACTGTAAGTTAATATACCACTATTATCAGTAAATCCTGTTTGACTATAAACTTTTGCATCAGTTAGTGAAGAAACTTGAGCATGAATTGTAGCATTAAGTGTTTGTCTATCACTACTATATGTCATTTTTGTACTACCAATAAATTGAAGAGTTCCACTAGAAGATGAAGTACTAGATGATTTGGCATTTTGTGCTCCTTGTACTAACGCTTTAATTTTACTATATAAATTTTCTGGATCAGAATAAATTGAACTAAAATTATTTCCCTTAAAATCTTTATTTAAATAGTTTGTACCATTTTTAATATCAGTGTACCACCATACTGCCAGCTGTGTTACATAACCAGCTTTCTCTTTATCTAAGCCTAAAGCACTAGGTGTACCATTTAGCAATAAATAAATATAGCCTGGATCTGTAACCTCATCCTTCTTTGACAAACTAGCACCAACATTATACCACTTTAAGTCTTCTTCTATGCAATAAGCCGGAACTGAATTTCCATTAACTGTAACATAATGAACTGGCGCTTTAAAGCAATGTTCTGAATCGCTATAACCGTTAACGCATATATAATATTTAGATGAAAGAATACTTTCATTGCTAACAGTCACAGTACTAGGTGCAGTTTCTGCACTAACTGTCCCACCTACCATAAACATTAAACATATGATAGGTAAGACAATAAACTTTTTCCAAAAATTATCTTTTTTCATTATATCTACCATCCTATTCTAAAATTCATTATAACACACATTTTACATATTTCAAGTTTTTTCGACAATTGAAATGTAAAAAAGTGTAATATTTTTAATAATACTTGTTAACAATTATAGTATGAGCATATTTTTTAAAAATATTAAACAAAAAAAATAACCACAATTGTGATTATTTTACGAAAGGTAATAAAGCCATAAAACGAGCTTTTTTAATTTCACCTGCTATATGTCTTTGATGTTTAGCGCATGCTCCTGTCATACGTCTAGGTAATATTTTTCCTTTATCATTACTTACATATTTTTTAACTATATCTACATCTTTATAGTCAACATCTTTACCAGCGCACATTTGACATATTTTTTTCTTTTTTCTATAAAATTCAGCCATCTTATTTCCTCCTTTAATCTAAGAAGTTCTCATCAATGGAAACACTATCTCCAAAATCAGCAAATGGATCACTTTCAACATCAACTGTTGGAGCCTCTTGATAATCATATGGAGTTACTTCTGAATTTTGTGTTCTACTTTGGGATTGTGATTTACTTTCCAAAAATTGAACTGAGTCAGCAACTACATCCATAGTATATCTCTTATTTCCATCTTTGTCATCATAACTTCCTGTTTGTAATCTTCCCTCAACAGATACTAAACTTCCTTTATTTAAAAAATTGCATACATTTTCTGCTTGTTTTCTCCAAACAATTACATTTATAAAATCAGTTTGTCTTTCTCCTTGAGCATTATTAAATGTTCTATTTACTGCTACTGAAAAACGAGCAAATGGTAAATTTGAACCCGTATATCTTAATTCAGGTTTCGCAGTTAATCTTCCAATCAACATTACACGATTCATTTATTTACCTCTTTCTTATTTTTCAAGTTTAGTTATTAAATGACGAACTATGTCATTGCTTATTAAAGCTAAACGATCAAATTCTTTTACAGCTTTATCATCATTTGATGAACAAGTCATTACATAATAATATCCACTCTTGAAATCTTTAATTTCATAAGCTAATTCTCTTTGTCCCATTGAATCAACTTTGATATCAGTCGCACCATTGTCCTTTAACACTTTTTCAAAAGAAGAAGCTACTTTCTTTATTTCATCTTCTGATAGTGTAGGACGAACGATAAACATAATTTCATAGTTTTTCATTTTCCCACCTCCTTATGGTCTACCGGCTCACTTATGAGCAAGGAGTAAATTAATACTCGATGTAGATTATAACAAAAGAATTGAAATTTGTAAACCTTATTTTAATTTTATTCAAAAATTTTTTTAAAATTCAAAGATTATATAAAAAATGTTAAACAAATTAACATTTTTAAACATTAAATCTAAATAAGCAAATATCTCCATCTTGCATTAAATATTCTTTACCTTCTAATCTAAGTTTGCCTGCTTCTTTAACAGCCTTTTCATTCCCACACTTTTCTAAATCATCAAAACTCATTACTTCTGCTTTAATAAAACCTCTTTCAAAGTCTGTATGTATTATACCTGCGCATTCAGGAGCTTTCATTCCCTTTTTAAATGTCCATGCTCTAACCTCATCACTACCAGCAGTAAAAAATGTTGCAAGCCCTAATAAATTATAAGTAGCTTTTATAAGTTTGTCTAATCCACTATCAGATATCCCTAATTCATTTAAAAACTCTTTTTTATCATCATCATTAAGTTCGCTTAATTCTGATTCTATTTTCGCACAAACAACTACTACCTCAGAGCCCTCTAAAGAAGCATATTTTTTTACCTCTTCTACATAAGCATTACCATTTTGAATATCCTCTTCTGATACATTTGCCATATATATAATAGGTTTAGCTGTAATTAAATTAAAATTCTTAATTAATTTATATTCATCTTCTTCAAATTGTAATTTTCTAACAGGTATATTTTGTTCTAAAGCCTCTTTTACTTTATTTAAAATTTCTGCTTCCTTTTTAACTAACTTATCATTAGAAAGAATTGCTTTTTTACCTATTCTATTTATTCTATTATCAATTACTTCCAAATCAGCAAGCAACAATTCTACATTTATTATTTCTATATCTCTAACAGGGTCAACACTATTTTCAACATGTATTATATTATTATCATCGAAACATCTTACAACTTCAACTATTGCATCTACTTCCCTTATATGAGATAAAAACTTATTACCTAACCCTTCTCCTTTTGATGCACCTTTAACTAAACCAGCTATATCAGTAAATTCAAAAGAAGTAGGTACTAAGTTTTGAGGTATATATAAATTTTCTAAAAATTCTAATCTTTTATCAGGTACTGTTACTACACCAACATTTGGGTCAATTGTTGCGAAAGGATAATTCGCAGCTAATATATTTTTTTTAGTAATTGCATTAAATAAAGTTGATTTACCAACATTAGGTAATCCAACTATTCCAGCTGTTAAACTCATGTTAATTCCCCCTATCTATAAAGTTGGATATCCATTTATTCCAACAGGTATACCAGAAATATACCATAATAATACAAATACAATCATTATTCCAACTACCCACAAAATTGTAGGCATCATAATTTTAAGCGTTCCAAATACTGTTACCTCATTTTCATCAGTTTTATATTTTTGAATAAATCCCATCATTATTAAAAGATACATAAATATAGGAGTTATAGACCTTCCTATCGAATTAGAAGTTACATATAAAAATTGACAAAATTCTGGAGTTATATTTGCTCTCATAAATAATGGAACTATAATTGGAGACATAAGTACCCATTTATCTAATAAATTAGGAACCACAATAGTCATTAAAATAGTAATTATTATAAATGTTATTATTAAAAATAATCCTGAAAAATTCATTAAACTTATCAAATTTGTTAAACCTGTTACAACAATTGTTCCAATGTTTGTATAATCTAATATAGAAACTAATTGTACAGAAAAGAACATAATAACAAATACATAACCTAAATCATTAAATTCTGTTGAAAGTCCCACATTAGCTTGTGCATCATTTTTGAAATTTTTCGTTATTCTTCCATATATAGTTCCAATTAAAATAAATATTAGTAAAACTATATACATAAATCCATCTTTTATAACAGATTGCTCTCCAAATAATTGTGTCATATAATTAATATTATTATCATCAAGTAATATACTATTTGGTAATATTGAAATTACTAATAAAACCATTCCAACTAAAAATATTACACCACTTATTATTAATCCAACTTTTGAATAATTATAATCTATATTTTCTTTTTCTATTTTCTTATATTTATACATTATATTTTTTTCTATAAAAATTGTTAAAACAAAAGTTAGTAAGAAAGCACCTATAAGCATTATATAATTTGTTGAAAAAACATTAAATTTATATGAAGGGTCTACATCTAATATTGCAGCCTGTTCAGTTAACATTCCAAGAGAATAACCCTCACCATTCATAAATATTCCATAACCTGTTCCAAGGGTTGTTGCCAAAAATACTGTAATTACACCAACTATTGGATTTCTTCCAATAATCTTATATACTACTGCAACAAAAGGAAATAAAAATAAATAACTATATTGTCCAAAAAAAACAAATATTATAGAAATTAATGCAGTTGCAAAAGTAACAATTGGTGTTTTTAGTTTTACAAATCTGTTAAATATATGATTAAGTAATCCACTTGATTCAAGTATACTTGTACATATAACAGATAATATAAATACTAATAAAGGCTTTAAAATGTTTGAATTTGAAAACATATTTCCTATTAAAAATCTTATTCCATCTTTTGTAAATATACTATTTACTGTTACTAAAGATGATTCTAAAAGTCCATTATTAATAGATGTTTTTTGCCCATTTATACCTATAATACTAAATATTAAACTTAACAACATAACTAAAAGTATAATAATTAGTAATACAGATATAATACCTATATATCGTTTCTTTTTATTTTTTTTCATTTTTTACCTCCTAATAGGTAATAATTTTTTTTATTTTTTTATTAAATTCAATTCTTGGAAGCATTATAATTCTACCACATTCTACACATTTTATCTTAATGTCTGCTCCTAACCTTATTACCTCAAATTGTTTAGAACCACATGGGTGCTGCTTTTTCATTTCTACTATTGAATTTAATTTATAATCATTTTTCATTGTGAACTACCACCTGTTCATATGGAATGTTAATTTTATTTTCATCGAAAGTTAATTTAATTTCTTTCCTTATTTTTCTTTCAACTGCATAATTTAAAGTAGGTAATGTATCAGCAATTATTCTATAATTTATTGAAGATGAACCTAATTCATTAATACCTAAAAGTTGAACTTCTCCTTTTAAGTTTTCTAGTTCTTTAGTTAGTTTTTGACACATCTTTTCAAGTACTTTTTCTACTTTTTCTAAATTTTCTTCATAAGGAATACCAATATCTACTACCGCTAATGATTTATCAACACTATGGTTGATTACTTTATCGATTAAATGATTTGGAATTATTAACACTTCACCTGTGTATGATTTAATTTTAGTAGTTTTCATTCCAAGCTCAATAACATCTCCTCTAAAATCTTGTATTGTAATATTATCTCCAACACAAAATTTATTTTCAAATATTATTGAAATTCCAGATACAAAATCCTTTAGTGTATCTTGAACAGCAAGTCCTGCTACTATACCTACTACTCCAAGTGAAGTAACAAGTGCCATAGTATCTACACCATAAACATTTAATATCATTAAAAAGGCAACTATTATTATAAAGCTTTTTTCAATATTTACAATTAAACTATAAACTGTATTTTTCTTTTTTATATCTATTTTTCTAACTTTTACATTAAATATCTTTTTAGTAAAACTTTTAACGATAATATATGTTAAAAAAGCTATTAAAATAATTAATATGGGATAAACTACTTCTTTAACTAAAATAACTTCAAGCAATTTCATATATTACTCCTTAACATTTAAAACTTCAAGTATTCTATTCAAATCTGCTGTATTTGTAAATGAAATTTCTATTTTCTTTTCTTTTATTTTAACTTTTGTATCTAATTTATCTCTAAGTAAATCTTCTACATATTTAAATTCATTTGGTTTTGATGTATTTCTAGTTATCTTTACTTTTCTTTCTAAATTTTGTGAGTTTAAATCTTCTTCTGTTTGTCTTACAGGTAAATGATTATCTACTATTTTATTAGCTATTTCTATTATTTCTTCATCTGATTCTAGTTTACTTAATGCTCTTGCATGTCCCATTGTAATTTTTGAATCAGCTAACATTTGTTGAACTTCTTTTGGAAGTCTTAATAATCCAATTATATTTGTTATATGACTTCTACTTTTTCCAACTTTTTTTGAAAGTTCATCTTGAGTTATATTAAGTTTTTCAATCATTTTTTTATAAGCAACTGCTTCTTCTATTGCATTTAAATTTTCTCTTTGTAAGTTTTCTAAAAGTGCGATTTCCATCATTTGTTCATCTGTAAAGTTTCTTATAAGGGCAGGTATTTTTTGTAATCCTGCAATTTTGGAAGCCCTATATCTTCTTTCACCAGCTATTATTTCATAACCTTTTATACTTCTTTTAACTATTATTGGTTGAATTACACCATGTTCCTTTATGGAATCTGCTAAATCTTTTAGTGCATCTTCATCGAATACTTTTCTTGGTTGGTATGGATTTGGTCTTAATTCTTCAATAGGAACATCGATTACTTCTTCATTACTAGCAGTTTCATATATTTTAGATTCAATACTTCGAAAATCTAAATTTTCATTATTAAATAATTCTTCTAATCCTCTACCTAATGCTCTTTTTTTAGTTTCCATTTCTTTCAATCACCTCTTTAGCTAAATTTAAGTATGCTTCTGTTCCTCTACTATGTGGGTCATAAGCTATTATTGGTTTTCCATGACTTGGTGCTTCTGATAATCTTACAAGTCTAGGTATTATTGTATCATATACTCTTTCTTTAAAATAGCTTTTTATATCTTCTACTACTTCTAATCCTAAGTTCGTTCTATTATCTAACATAGTAAGTAAAACTCCTTCTATATCTAATGAAGGATTTAGATTTTTTTGCGCCAACATAATAGTATTTAATAATTGCATTATTCCTTCAAGTGCGAAAAATTCACATTGAACAGGTATTATTACTGAATCTGATGCAGTAAGTGCATTTGTAGTTAATATACCTAAACTTGGTGGACAATCGATTATTATGTAATCAAACATTTCTTTCGCTAAACTCAAATGTTTTTTTAATTGACTTCCTTTTGAAAATCCCGGTTCTGTTCTACTTTTTTCCATTAATTCTATATCAACACCAGCTAAATTTATAGTAGCAGGAATAGCATATAAGTTTTTAAAACCTGTTTTAATTATTGTATCTGATAATTGTGCATTATCTAATAGTAAATCATATATACTTTTTTTTATAGAAGATTTATCTATTCCAATTCCTGTTGTTGTATTTCCCTGTGGGTCAAGGTCAACTAATAAAACTCTTCTTTTTAGTGCTCCAAGTGAAGCCGCTAAATTTATACTTGATGTAGTTTTTCCAACTCCACCTTTTTGATTAACTAATGATATTATTTTCCCCATTTTATCACCTATTCTTCTTTATATTTGTAAACAAATTGGTTATATTCTTCATCATATGTTATATTAACACAACCTGTCATTTCTTTTCTTGTTTTTGGATTTATAACTTTTTTTTCTGTTATAAATTCTCCTTCTTTTAGTTCATCTATAGTAACACATCTAGAAAATTCTTTATTTTCTTCTACTAAATTACTGTTTTTTACAGCCCATTTTTGAGCAGCATACTCTAGTGAATCGATTTGTTCTTTATAAAGTCTATCTGCTGAATTATTTAAACTATCAATAATAGATGGCACTATTATTAAAGATATTAAAGCAAGAATTACTAAAACAGCCAATAATTCAACAAGTGTGAAACCTTTCATATTATCCCTACTTTCTGCATAATTATATTGTATCATTTTAATAAAAAAAAGGAAATAAATTTCCTTAAGTTTATAAACATAATTATTTTATCTTTGTTTAGGTTTATCTAAATTATTATAAAAATTATCAACTGCTTCTTTTATTTTAGATCTGTCAAATGCAAAACATTTTCTGTCTATTGTATCTGGACCTTGCTCTATCCTTTTATTCTCATCATGTTTAATATTATATATACTATACATTTTACTATTTTTAAAAGTATCAGGAGTTTCTCTATCTATGTTATACCAATAATTACTAACCACACCAGCTTCCATAATAGGTATACTTGATAAAATTTGTAAATATTGTTCTTTACTAAAATCTTCTGGCCAGATTATATTTGGAACAATTTTTTCTTTTCTAAAATTAAGAAAACCACAATCACATGTAAACCCTTCTGGAAGAAGCAGATCGAAATATTCTAATTCATACATATCAACTGCTTGGTCAACCCAAACACTATCCTTATAGTATCCAATTGGAACATAATGTGCGATTACATCTCCTCTTTTTTTCAATTCATCATCTAAAACAAGCCAAGAGTTTGGATTTATAATTAAACTTTCTTTAGCTAAATCAGAATCTTTTATTGTTCCATATTTATCAATAAATTGTTTATAATTTTCGCTATTTAAATTTTCTATATTCATTTAAATTTTTCACCTCTAAAAATTTCTAAAATATTAATATATCAATTATTTTTAATTTTGACAAGTATTTTATTATAGTAATTTTACTTGTACATAATACAAATATGTTTTAAAAAAACAAAAAGAACTAGATTATTTATCTAATTCCTTAATCAATTCTTCCTTATTCATTTTAGAATAACCTTTTATTCCTTTTTCTTTAGCTAAATCTTTTAATTCAGTTAAAGTTAAATCCTCTAATGAAGCTGTCTTAAACTCACTAAAATCCTTTTCATCATCTTCGTCAGGTAAACAACCATTTTCAACTAAATAATCAATTTGTTCTTTTGTTATGGTTTCCTTTTCAAGTAAAGTTTCAGCAATTAAATCTAATAATTTTCTATTTTCCTTTATTATTTCAACTGCTTTCTTATAACATTCATCAATTATTTTTCTCATTTCTTGGTCTATTTCATAAGCAACTTGAGATGAGAAATTTCTACTTTTATTATAATCTCTACCTAAGAAAACACTACCTTCATCATTACTTTCTAGTTGAAGTGGTCCTAAACTACTCATACCATATTCAGTTACCATAGCACGAGCAATTTTAGTTGCCTGTTGAAAATCGTTATGAGCGCCTGTTGTAACTTCACCAAATATTAATTCCTCAGCTACTCTACCACCTAATAAACCTGTAATTCTTTCCAATAATTCCTTTTTAGTAGAAGTAAATCTTTCCTCCTTAGGTTGCATCATAGTATATCCACCTGCATAACCTCTAGGAATTATAGTGATTTTTTGAACATCATTTGCACCATCTAATTTTATACCTAAAACAGCATGGCCTGATTCATGATAAGCAACTAACTTCTTATCATTTTCAGTATATTTTTTAGAAACCTTAGCTGGTCCCATTAAAACCCTATCTTGAGCCTCATCCAACTCAGACATAGTTATACATTGCTTACCTCTTCTAACAGCAAGTAAAGCGGCTTCATTTAATAAATTCTCTAAATCAGCACCACTAAATCCTACTGTTCTTGCAGCTATATTATCTAAGTTTATATTTTTAGAGAATATTTTATTTTGAGCATGAACTCTTAATATTTCAGCTCTACCTTTAGCATCAGGCAAATTAACTTGAACTTGTCTATCGAAACGACCTGGTCTAAGTAAAGCTGGGTCTAATACATCTGGTCTATTTGTAGCAGCAATTATAATAATACCTTCGTTAGCACCAAATCCATCCATTTCTGTTAATAATTGGTTTAATGTTTGTTCCCTTTCATCATGTCCACCACCAAGACCTGCACCTCTTTGTCTACCTACTGCATCAATTTCATCTATAAATATTAAGCAAGGGGCATTTTGTTTTGCTTGTTTAAACATATCTCTAACACGACTTGCTCCAACACCTACAAATAACTCAACAAACTCAGAACCACTTATATAGAAAAATGGAACATTAGCTTCACCTGCAACAGCACGCGCTAAAAGAGTTTTTCCTGTTCCTGGAGGACCTACAAGTAATACACCTTTTGGTATTCTTGCGCCCATCTTTTGAAATTTAGCAGGAGATTTTAAGAAATCTATTAATTCCTCTACTTCTTGTTTTTCTTCAGTTAAACCTGCAACTTGTTTAAATGTTACTTTCTTGTTATTTTCACTTAAATGAGCTTTACTTTTACCAAAATCCATAGATTTATTTGCGCCACCCATTTGTCTACTTATAAAAAAGAAAGCAAAACCTATTAATATTACCATAGGTAAAATGTTTATAATGAATAATAATATTGGACTAGAACCAGGGTCATCAACTGTATCTAGCTTAAAATTATATTCCTTTTGAAATGAAAGTAATTCAGTTATTACTTCTTCAGCAAGTGGCATCTTAAAAGTAAAATACTCATTTTCATTATACCCTTCCATTGTACCTTCAATTTCATATAATCTAGAATTTGAATTAGGTATAATAGTTATTTCCTTTACTTTATTTTCAGAAACTGCTGTTAAAAATTGTTGATAATCTATTACATTAACTTTTTGATTTGCAACATTAAAAAAATATAAAATTCCTAGCATTACTAAAAATAAGAATATATAAGGTAATATACCTTTTTTAACTGCTTTTTTATTCACAAATCTCTTCCTTTCTAATAACACTTAAGTATTATATCACACTTTTCTGTTTTTTTAACATTAAATTTAGATTTTTTAAGGCCTGGTATCCATAAAATTTCACCTGTTGAATCTACCACTATCGGCCAACTATCTCTTTTATTATAATCTACTTTAGAATCTATAAATATATCTTTTATTTTTTTACTACCTAACATTCCTTTTACATATATTTTATCCCCATTTTTTCTATTTCTTACATACAAAGGTAATTTTATATCTTTTGAATTAAGTCTACATATATTATTATCATCACATTCAGATTGTTCTATCATTTCAATTGTTTTTCCATTTGGAAGAAAAACTTTTTCTGTTATTTCTATTTCATATGATTTAGAATCTTTTGTATTTTGCTCTATACTTATACTATTGTATGATTTAACTGCTTTAAGATTATTAGGTAAATACACATATGTGTTTGCTTTTTCTGAAGTAATCAATTTATATATTAATTCAACATGTTTATCAGTAATTAACATCAAATCATCTTGATATTTATTTTCTAATAACATATAAATTATTTTTTCTTGTATTACTTTATCTAAGTTTAAAAACTTTTCTATATTTAGTGTATTATTTACAATAACTTCATTTTGTATTGATTTTACTTGTTCTTCTATATATCTATTATATTCTAAAATTGTTTTACTAAACTTATAAAATTTATTATGAACATTTTTATCTTCTTTTTTTAAAACAGGTACTACATATTTCCTATATCTATTTCTAGTATAAACATCTTTAAAATTAGATTTATCTTCTACAAATTGTAGTTTATTTTCTTTTATATACTCATATATATCATCTTTTGTAACAGTTATAAGTGGTCTTAAAATTGTATAATTTGATTTTTTTACTTCTTTTGAAAATCCACTATATCCTTTAAATGTTGTACCTCTAACTATTCTCATCAATATTGTTTCTATTAAATCATCTCCATGATGAGCTGTTAATAAATATTTTGAATTGTATTTTGATATTAAACTTTCAAAAAAATTATATCTTTTTATTCTTGCTTCATTATGGAAATTATCATCTCCATAATTTTCTATTTTCATATATTCAAATATAACATCATTTTCTTTACAGAAATCTTCTACAAAAACTTTTTCAGATTCACTTTCAACTCTTACATTATGATTAACATGAGCACATATAACATTTATATTTGTTTCTTTTTTAACTCTTGCCATTAAATGAAGTAATGTAATAGAATCTGCTCCTCCTGAAACTGCTACAACAATATTTTCATTTTTTAAATTTTTAAATTTCTCAATTAATTCTTCGTAAACTTCTTGCATAACTTTCCCCCTAACTACCATTTAATAGGTTCTATGCCATTTTTAACTAAAATTTCATTTGTTCTAGAAAAAGGTCTACTTCCAAAAAATCCTTTATTCGCAGACAAAGGTGATGGATGCGCTGACTCTATAATATAATGTTTTGGATTAGTTATCAACACTTTTTTACTTCTTGCATAACTACCCCATAATATATATACAACAGTAGAATCTTTTTCGTTTATTTTTTTTATTATGGAATCTGTAAATTGTTCCCAACCTATTCCCCTATGTGATAAAGGTGTATCTTTTACTACTGTTAAAACGCTATTTAAAAGTAATACTCCTTGTTTAGCCCAATCTGTTAATTCATTTCCTTTTCTTACTATTTTTAAGTCATCATATAATTCTTTTAATATATTATTTAAAGATGGTGGTCTTTTAACTGAATTTCTTACTGAAAAACAAAAACCATGTGCTTCATTTTCTCCATGATATGGGTCTTGACCTAATATTACAACTTTCACATCTTCATAATTAGTGTACAACAAAGAATTAAATATTTCCTCTTTTTTTGGGAAACAAATTTTAGTATTATATTCATTTTTTAAAAAATTTCTTAATTTTTTAAAATATAGCTTGTTATATTCATCTTTTAATACTAAATCCCAATTTTTTGAAACCATACAACATTCACCAACTATATTTTAGCACATTTACTAATTTTTATTAACATAATCTAATATTTCTTTTCTTAAAGTTATTATTGAATAAACATTTATGATTATTAAAATAGCCACTATAATATCTACAAACGACCATAAAAGATGTGAGGAAACTATACAACCTAAAAATACAATTATTACTGTTGATAATTTTAATATAAATATTTTTTTATTATCGATATCACCAAAATATTTTAAAGATGATTCACCATAATAATATGCAGTTATAATAGTTGAAAATGAAAATAATATAATTGAAACAGTTAATATTATATTACCAAATTGTCCAAAATGATATGTAAAAGCATGTTGTGTCATTTCGATTCCATTCATATCTACATAGTTTATATTGGCATAATCACTAGTTAAAACTATTATAGCTGTTGAAATACATATTAAAAAAGTAGTTATATATATACCAAGCATTTGTATATATCCTTGTTTTACTAAATCAGATGAATAACTTGTTGATGATACAATACTTCCTGTTCCTATTCCCGCTTCATTTGAAAATATTCCTCTTTGTAGTCCTATTAGAAAACCTGATAAAAATCCACTAAAAAAAGGTTTTATATTAAAAGCTTCTTTTATTATACTTATTATAATATTTGGTATTAATTTAATATTCATTACAAAAACTATTAAAGCAAATATTATATACAATATTGTCATTACAGGTACTATTACTGTTGAAAACTCAGTTATTTTTTTTAATCCACCATATATTATTATAAATGTTAGTATTGATAAAACAATCGCTATTAAATATACATTAATATTAGTATCTATTAAACTTTTTGTAATTGTATTTGATTGTATTCCACAAAAAAATCCTATGTAACCTATTATTATTAAAATAGCGAATATCCCAGCTAAAAAGGGTTTATTTAAGCCTTTTTTTATATAATAAGCAGGGCCACCTTTATATTGAAATCCTTCGTCATGTTCTTTATAAATACCACCTAATATTGTTTCGCAAAAAGTATTTGTCGCACATAAAAAGACTGTTATTATTAACCAAAATATTGACCCTATTCCACCTGTATATATAGCAAGTGAAACACCTGCAATACTTCCAACTCCTATTCTCCCACCTAAGCTTATCATAAGTGTTTGGAAATTTGATATTCCTTTTGTATTTTTACTTGTTTTAATTGATTTAAACATTTGTTTAAAGTTAAATTGTACTGCTTTTAATTTATATGTAAAATATATACTTGACATTAGAATTAGAAAGGTCGCAAAAAACCATAATGTTTTAATTATTATATCCATATAATCACCAAAAAACATTATAAAACTTGCATTTGTCTTATAATGTCTTTTTTTATAAATTATTTGATATTTCAATAAATATTTCTAATGATAATTGTTCTGCTCTTGCATTTAAATCAAAATCATGTTTTTTAAGTATATTTTCTATTATTTTTAAATCATAATCTTTTAAATTGTTTTTTATTGTTTTTCTTTTTTGTTTAAAGCTATCTCTAATTAATTTAAAAAATAATTGTTCATCTTTTAATTTTATTAAATTTTCTTTTCTTTTAAATTCTACTACTATACTATCAACATTTGGTTTTGGCATAAATACATTTTTACTAACATCCATTATTTTTTTTATATCGTAATAGTATTTTAAATAAACAGAAAGGGAACTATAATTTTTACTACCAGGTTCTGCCTTAAATCTATCTCCTACTTCTTTTTGTACCATTACTACTATTTTATCAACATATAAATTATCTTCTATTAATTTAATTATTATAGGTGTTGTTATGTAATATGGTAAATTAGATACGACATATAATTTATTATATTTGTATTTTTTTATATCTTCTTTAACATTGCATAATAAAAAATCTTTGTATATTATTTCTAAATTATCTGATTTTACATTATTTTCTAATATTGGTTTTAATTTTTCATCTATTTCATAACATAAAACATTCTTTGCTTTTTTTACTAATTTATTTGTTAATGAACCCGCTCCTGCACCTATTTCTATTACTAATGTTTCATTATCTATTTGTGATTTTTCTATTATTGAATTAATTATGTTTTCATCGATTATAAAATTTTGACCATATTTTTTTTTAAAATTGAAATTATTTAATTCTAAATTCTCAGTCATTTTTTTTGGAGAATATTCCATTTATACCACCTTTATTAATTATAAATTATTTATATTAAATATACAATTAAAAAGCTAAAATATTTTTTAATGAATTATTAATTTAATACTTCACTATGGCTACCTGTATTTACTAATAATAAAATAAGTTCATCATTTAAATACTTATATATTAATATCCAATCAGGCTCTATATGGCAATCCCTGCACCCTTTAAATAATTTATTGTCATATAAAGGATGGTCCTTATATTTTTCATCTAATTTTTGCTTTTTAGAAAGCATATCTACTACTTCTAATAATTTATCAATATTCTTGCCCTGTTTTATTACTTTTTTTAATGATTTTTTAAATTCTTTTGAATATTTTATATTATAATTCATCATCAGATAATAATGCCTTCTTTAAGTCTTCTATATCGTCGTAACTTTTATATTCTTCTGGATGTTTCTCAATATAAGCTAATTCTTTAATAGTTTTATTAAGTTCTTCTTTAGTAAAATACTTATTTAAATTATTTTCTTTCTTTGGAATTGATACATCAAATGGTATGCTTTCTCTCATTATTAATTGCTTAATAGTCATATTTATTAAACCACTCATACTAACACCTAATTTTTGTAATATTTCAGTTGCTTTTTCTTTATCATCTCTATCTATTTGAACACTTATAGCAGTTGTTAAATTAGCCATAATATTCATCTCACTTTCTATAAATAATATTATAAATAATTATATTAATTTGTCAATATTTTAATATAAAAATAATATTATTTTTATATAATTTATATATTATTATATGTATTATTTAAAAAATAATACATATAATAAGTACAAAAAAAGGAAATAAATTTTATATTTCCTATGTTGTTGCAAATAAATATTATAAAATATATATTTTTAATTTGATTTATCCTATTCTAAAAGCTGGTGAAACGCCATTAATATTAGTGGGGCTAACACTTACATTGTCACAATCAATATCTAAACTTTCAAACTCAATACCTCCTGATGAGGCATAGGCATCACGAAGCCACCAATTCTCTGCACTACCATTATATTTTTTTATACACCATGAAGAATTATGGTTTTTATAATAATCTAGTGATTTTGTCCCACCAAATACTTCACTAGGTGATAATAAGTATAATTTATCTGTTGTTGTAAGGATAGGTTTATCTTCTAAATCAGATTTTGATATTACTATTGTATCTCTTATCCCTAATTTTAGGTCATTTGGTAATGCATTGTATATATTATTCGTTAAATAACCATATAATTCTGTAGCAGGCCAACCTCCCATAATTGTATCTTTTGTATCCATTTCATGTGTAGTTATTATGTCTTCAAACTCTATTACAAAGCCACATGCTGTTTGTGAAAAATCTTCTTGTGAACATTCACTAGGTGTTGATTTATTCGCTATACGAAGTGTATATGTACCTGCTATTTCTTCATCGTCACTTGTTAATATTACTTCTTTTGTATCTCCAACATTATATGCATCTGTATTTCCTGCTCTTACATTTGCTATTATTGTTGCCCATGAATCGTCTGCAAATGATTTTGCTTGTGGAACTGCAACTTCACATGCACCTTTTATTGTTTCTTTTGCTGTATCATTTTCTATTGTTACTTTGTAATCTCCTATTGTTAAACATCCTTTTGTTATTTTTCCATTATTATATGTTAGATATCCACCTTTTGCTTTTGTTCCTTCTACTTCTACTTCATGTCCTTCTAATTTGCCATCTGCATCTACATTAAATGTTCCTTCTAATGTAAAATCACTTCCTGATAACATTTCTTTTGCATACATTATCTTTACTCCATCAATGTACCCATATGCTGATGATGTTGCTGCTCCTTTTCTTGATGATTCAACCACATTCATTATTATTGGTGTTGTTATTAACGCTATTATTGCAAGTATTACTATTACTGCAAGTAATTCTACTAATGTAAAACCTTTTTTCTTCATTTTTACTTCCTTCTTTCTATTGTTCACTTATATTATGCCCCCCCCCCCATGACAATTGTCAAGTGGTTTGGGGCATAATTTTAAAAAAAATGAAAAAAAGTATAAAACTTTACACTTTTATTATATCTACTTTACAGATTTATATAATAAATTTAAATAAAAATAGGACTTTACCAGCCCCATCTTTTAACAGCAAACTTAACATTTTCGCTTCTATCTGTTATCTTGTATACTTCAGGGTCTTTTTCAGTCTTAAAAGCAACATCAACTACAATCTTACCATAATTTCTCCAATTATTTCTAAGAGCAGAACCTGTATCTAAAACAATTGCATTTATAGTTTTACCATTTGATGTAATATCTAAAACTGTACCACACTTAAATAATGAATTATCAGCAGCTACTATTCTTAAATTACCAAACTCAGAATCATTATAATATTCACCTTTTTGCGCTAAATTATAAGAACCCTCTTTAGTTTTACAACTTACAAAACCAGAACAACCAGGGCAATCTGCACCATATCCTGTAATACTACCTGTATATGTGTCTTTAGCACCTGTTCCAATCTCAATAACTTCAGTAATTGGTTCCTTTAATTTAACCTCTTCACCATCAACATTATAAACAATTCCAACTTCACCTTCAGTTATTACATTAGTAGTTCCAATAGCTAATTTATCATTATATATCTTTTTTGTATCATATTCAATCACTTCAGCAGTTGTAGATGTATTAATATTTTCTAAATTATTTTCAACAGTTACTTTATCAGTTGAATTATTAATAAACAACGAACTAACCATAACAAAAAGAATCCCAATCCATTCCTTTACTATTTTAAAAAGGCATAAACTCATTCTTTCACCTCGTTTATTAATTTATCCCCCAAAATAAGAATATCACATTGTTACACTCAAGTCAAATTGAGAAATTGCATTCAAAGTTGTTTGTTTTAAAACAATTTCAAGTGGTATTTCCTTTAACTCAGAAATTTTTTTTGCCACATAAATAATATTATATGGCTCATTCTTATATTTTCTAAAAGGTTCAGGAGTTAAATAAGGACTATCAGTTTCTAAAAGTAAATAACTCAAATCAATATTTTTTACAACTTCTTTAATTTTATCAGAATTTTTAAAAGTTAAAACTCCTCCAATACCTAATTTACAATTAATTTCTATAAATCTTTTAGCCATTTCTAAACTAGAACTATAACAATGAATTACTTTTTTTAAATCCTTGTAATTTTTTAATATTTCGAAAGTATCATTAATTGCATCCCTACTATGAATAACTACTGTTTTATTATATTTACGAGCTAAATCAAGCTGTTTTATAAATAAATTAATTTGTTTTTCCTTATTAAAACCTTCATAATGATAATCAAGTCCTATTTCACCTATACCAACTACATATTTATTATTTAAATTCTGTTCTAAATGTAGTAACATATTACTCATTTCTTCAGCAGTTATATTGGCAAATTCAGGGTGAATACCTATTGTGCAATAAATATTATTGTATTTTGGACACAAAGATAAAATTTCCTTGTTGCTATCAATATCAGTACCACTTGCTATTATTATATTCTTGTCCATTTTTTTTATTACTTCATCTAAATTTTCATAATCTTTTTGTTCTAAATGACAATGTGTATCAATCATCATAAAAAAATCACCAAAAAAATTATATCATAACTAAGATATAATTTTCTATTGGTTTTTTATAAATTGATATCTTATCGCAAAACAAATAATTGCAAAAAGATATAAAGCATCTACATAATTAAAATTTAATATTAAATTCCTAATTAACAAAAATAATAAAATAGCAGATATCGGTAATACATACTTCTTGTTTTTACAATGTTCCAATTTTGACATCCTCTCTATAAAATGAAAACATTAAAACTATACCACATATATAATCATTAAACAATGAAATAAAACATTTTTTAAACGACAATTTACAACATTTTACACTTTTGATACAATTTTGGACATTATTTGACAACCTAAAAAATCTTTTTTTTATTAAATATCTGCTAAATATTACTAACTTTTAATTTTAATATTTTTTCGATAATCTTACCTATATTTATTATATTATCAACATTATCAAAATTTAAAAAACCTAAAATACCATATGTATCTCCAGAATCTATTATTGGAATAAGCAAATAATTACAATTTAATCCACTTTCTTTTTCGTCATCTATGATATGTAAAAAAGATACATTACTTTCTTTAACAACATTTCTATTTTTTAAACATTTTAGTAAATATTCACTCATATTTTTTCCAATATATTTATCTTTATTTTTACCTTCATAGTAATATATAACACTACTATCTGTAATAAATGTATCACAATCATATAATTTACTAATTAATTTTAACACTTCATCAAAATAATTCATTGAATCAGAAAAAGTAGATATTTTTTTAAGAACAATACTTTCATTTTGAACAGCTATTTCCAACATATCATTTTCCATAATTCTAAGTGAATTTCTCATCTCTTTTGGAATAACTATTCTACCCAAACTATCTATTCTTCTTACAATACCTGTTGTTTTCATAAAAACATCACCGTTTTTAGTTTGGATTTTACAAATATTTTTATTCATTATTTTTAATACAATTATTTATTAAATCACAAAGTTCTATCAAATAATATATATAATGTTTATCTAATTTAACAATATCTAATATTATACTTAAAGATTTATTTTTCATACTAAATCTAAACATTCTACTTATTGAATTCGCACCCATAAATAATTTTTCTCCATCAATATCCATAGTAAGTAATGGAGGTAAAATAATTTCAACATAAGTTTTAGTTTGATTAATTTTATTTATTCCTAAATTTCTTGCTTTTTTCTCAAATAATTCTTCATTCATATATATGTACATTTCATCTGTAATTTTACCAAACCTATCTTCAATTTGTGATTTAATTTTATCTAATGACTCATTAGAATCAATACTATTTATCATTTTATGAATTTCTATTTTAAGAGGAACTTCTGATACATACTCATCATCAATAGTTGTTTCTACTTCAAGAAGTGGTACTTCATTTATATTTGATTTTTCTAAAACAACTTCACCTTTTTGTCGTTTTATTTCATCACTTAACATATTAGTAAATAATTCTATTCCAATAGTATCAACAAAACCTGCTTGTTCACTACCTAATATATCTCCTGCTCCTCTAATAGATAAATCTCTAACTGCTATTGAAAAACCACTACCTAACTCTGTAAATTCCTTAATTACTTTAAGTCTTTTAATAGCAACTTCTGAAAGTATTTTACGCTTATCATACATTAAATAACAATAAGCGATTTTATTACTTCTACCAACTCTACCTCTTATTTGATATAACTGCGATAAGCCAAATCTATCTGCATCTATTATTATTAATGTATTAGCATTTGGTATATCAATACCTGTTTCTATTATAGTAGTACATAACAAAATATCAAATTCCTTATTTACAAATGAAAGCATTATATTTTCAAGTTCAGATTTATTCATTTTTCCATGAGCGCATACTATTCTTGCCTCAGGAACAAGTTTACTTATTTCTTGCTTTTTTCTTTCCATTGACGCAACACTATTGTACAATATAAAAATTTGACCATTACGAGCTAACTCCTTATGTATTGCATCTTTTATTATTTGATTATTTTCAGCAATAACATAAGTTTGAACAGGATATCTATCCATAGGTGGTGTTTCAATTAAAGATAAACTTCTAATTCCAGACATTGACATTTGTAATGTTCTTGGAATTGGTGTTGCAGTCATAGTTAAAACATCTATATTATTTTTATATTCTTTTATTTTTTCTTTGTGTTTTACACCAAATCTTTGTTCTTCATCTATTATTAATAAACCTAATTTTTTAAATTCTATATCATCACTTAAAATTCTATGTGTTCCTATTAGTAAATCTATTTTACCTTCTTTTAATCCATTTATAATTTCCTTTACTTCTTTTGTAGATGTAAATCTATTTAATAATTTAATATTTATTGCAAAAGAAGAAAATCTATCTATTGCATTTTGAAAATGTTGATTAGATAATATTGTTGTAGGACACAATATCGCAGCTTGATAACCAGATATTATTGCCTTAAAAATGGCTCTAAATGCTACTTCTGTTTTACCATATCCAACATCTCCACATAATAGCCTATCCATAGGTTTGCTACTTTCCATATCCTTTTTAATTTCTTCAGTTACTCTTAATTGGTCAGGTGTTTCATCATATGGAAAACATTTTTCAAATTCTATTTGTTCATCACTATCAGGTTTAAATTTAATTCCTAAAGAAGATTCTCTTTGCGCATATAACTTAAGTAAATCTGCAGCAATAGATTCTATTTTTTCCCTTGCTTTCATTTTAGTTTTTTGCCATTCAGATGAACCTAATTTATTTATTTTAGGAACAATTCCCTCATTTGACGAATATTTACTTATTAATTCTATTTTTTCAACAGGTATATATAGTTTATCTCCATCTTTATATTCTAATTCTAAATAATCCTTTTTAAACCCATTTTTATTTAAAGTCTTTATGCCAATATATCTTCCTATACCATGGGCATAATGAACAATATAATCTCCTACATTTAATTTATTTATATCTTTAATTTTACTACCTATTTTAAAATTAGTTTTATATTTAAATTGTAAAGATTTTTTATTGTACAATTCTTCTTCTGAAATAACTACATAATTTTTATACTCAAATCCTGATTTTATAGATTTTACTATAATATTAATTTTGTTATCAATTATGTCATTTTCATTTGTAAGAACAATATTTTTATACTCAAAATCAGATAAAAATTTATCTACCTTATATCTATCAGATAAACAAATTATTACTGTCTTTTTAAGTTTTATATATGAATCTAATCTTTTATATATATCATTTATACTACCTATAAAATTTTCAACATCGTTACTTGTATATTTTTCAATATTATTACCTGATACATTATCAAAACTACAAAAATTTTTATAATTAGATGGAATTATTTTATAAAAATCATTCATATATTCAAAGTCTTTTATATCATTTGATTCGTTATAATCTACAATTTCTTGTAATAAAACTTTATAACTTTCTATTAATCCATCATAATCATTATAAAATACAACAGGTTTATTCATAAAATCATATAAACTAAAAATATCAGTATATTGTTTTAAATTCTTTTGAGATGAATCTTCTATTATTAAATCTTTTCCAATTAAAAATTCTGTATTTGGATAAATTGTTATTTTATCCTTAATACTTATCGTAAGCTGACTATCGACATTAAATTCTTTAATTGTTTCTATTTCATCTCCAAAAAATTCTATTCTTATTGGATTTGAATAAGATATAGGAAAAATATCTAATACATATCCTCTAGAAGCAAAAGTACCTGTCTTATCTACTATTGTTTCATGGGTATATCCTAAATATGTCATTTTTTTAATTAAATCATCTTTACTATATTCATTATTTATTTGTAAATTTATTATGCTTTCTTCGTATACTTTTTTAGATGGTAAAAATCTTAGATAACCCATTAAATTTGTAACAACTATACTATTAGATTTTAGTAACGAATTTAATGTTTCTAATCTTGTATTCTTTAATTCAGGAGAAATCGCTAAAGCCTCACTTGTTAGAAAATCATCCATTGGAAAAAGAAGCACATTTGGTGTATATGAGTTTATTTCTTGATAAAGTTTATTTGCTTCATATAGTGTACTTGTTACAATAAGTAATGATGCCTTTGTTTTATTATAATAATCGTATATATATAGTGCTTTTAAACTATCATTTAAACCCAATATTTGTGAATTAGAATTATCAATTTCAAACATTTTATCAAATAAAGACATATTAATTCCTCCTTTCAACAACAAAAGTGATACTTTTTAAGTACCACGATTAATTATACTTATTCATTAAATTATCAAATTCCATTTTCAAATAATCATCTATAATACTAACAGATTTATCTATAACCTCATCTATTTTTTCTTTCTCTTCTTTGCTTATTTTGCCTAAAACATAATCTTTAGTATCTATTAACTTATTATTTGATATACCTATCCTAAGTCTTTTATAGTTTTGAGTGCCAATATTTTGTTCTATATTTTTTAAACCATTATGTCCACCACTACTACCTTTATATCTTAATTTATATTTTCCACATTCTATATCTAAATCATCATGTATTATAAATATATTATCAATAGGTATTTTATAAAAATTTATAAACTTAATTATAACTTCACCAGATAAATTCATGTAACTTTGTGGTTTTAAAAATATTACATCTTCACCATTTATTATTGTTTTAGTATAAATGCCATTATATTTTGAATCAGAAAATTTTAAATTTTTACATTTAAAATAATTATCTAAAACCATGAATCCTATATTATGCCTTGTTGTTTCATATTCTTTTCCTGGATTTCCTAGTCCAACTATCAATCTCATTTTAGCCACCTACTTTTTAATACCATGATATTCATTATAAATTTCTTTTTTAGGAATATTTCTTTTTTCTGAAACTATTTTAATTGCATCTTTTAATGTATTACCCATAGCTACTATTGAGTTTACATGTTCTATAACTGTCAAATTGTCATAGTTTTCCCCTTGTTTATTACCATCTACTACTATTACTAGTTCTCCTTTTATGTCAACCATTTGTTTTAAAACTTCACTAACTTTTCCACGATATATTTCTTCAAATTTCTTACTTATTTCCCGGGAAATGCTTATATTCCTATCCCCAAACACTTCTTTTATTTGTATCAATGTTTTATCTATCCTATGTGGTGCTTCATAAAAAATAAGAGTATATGGAAGCATTTTTAAATTTTCTAATTCCTTTTTTCTTTTACTTTCTTTGCTATTTAAAAAGCCATAAAATAGAAAAGGCATAGGATTAAGACCAGACATAATAAGTGCGGGAATAAGAGCAGTAGCACCTGGCAAACCAACTACATTATACCCTAAATCAATTGCGTATTTAGCAAGTACAAATCCGGGGTCGCTTATTATGGGTGTTCCTCTATCACTAACAAGTGCGACATCATATCCATCTTTTAAATACTTTTCAAGTTTGTTTTTATTTTCTTCTTCATTATAATTATGGTTAGAAATTAATTTTTTATTAATTTCATAATGTTTAAGTAAAATAGAAGTAACTCTTGTATCTTCTGAAAAAATTACCTCTACAGATTTAAGTATATTTAAAGACCTCACTGTTATATCTTCCATATTTCCTATTGGAGTTGGAACTAAATATAAAGTGGGAGTATTATTATAACTTTTTTGTGACATGTTTCACCTCAATAAAAAAATTTTTTAATATCTTCTGTATATTCTCCATTATCATTATGTGCATATATTGGAGGAAGTATTTTTAAACCAGGGTTTCCATTTTTCTTTCCTTCAATTAAAAGTATATTTGCAGACATGTTTTTTTTAGGATAAACGAATTGAATCTTTTTAGGCTCTATATTGTTCTTTTTCATTTCATCTAGTATTTCAACTAATCTTTCAGGTCTATGTACCATAGCTAAAACACCATTATTTTTTAACAATTTTCTAGATATTCTAAATACATCTGAAAGTTTTAAAGTAATTTCATGTCTAGCAATTGTTTTATATATATCTTTTTTAAAATTTGAATTTTCATTTACTTTAAAAAATGGGGGATTACATGTTATTACATCAAATACTTCTCTATCAAATTTTTTAGAATACTCATTTATATCTTCATTTACTATCTCTATTTTATCTTGAAGTTTATTTATATTTACTGATTCAACTGCTAAATCATAAACTTCTTTTTGTATTTCAACCCCTACTATTTTTGCATCTGTTTTTGTTGATAATATAAGTGGTATAGGAGCATTTCCACAGCCTATATCTAAAATATTTTTTATGTTTTTGTTTAATGTAACAAAATTAGGAAGGAGTATAGAGTCTAATGAAAAATTAAACATTTGTGTATTTTGTACAATATTTATATCTTTTAGTATATAATTAACTACTTTCATGAGTTTTATCTACCTCAACTATACTATTTTCTACCTCAACTTTGTATGACTGTTTCAAAATATCAACAGAAATAACCTTTCCTTCACCTTTATCTGTTTTAACAGTTTGTCCAATGGAAGGCAAATTTTTTTTACACATTCTATAAGTTTCATCTTCATAAGTAAGACAACATAGTAATCTACCACATAAGCCATTTATTTTATTTGGATTAAGTGATACATTTTGATTTTTTGCCATATTAACGGATACAGAATCCATATTATTTAAAAATGAACTACAACAAAGCTTTCTACCACATTGTCCACATCCACCAACTTCTTTTGCTTTATCACGAGCTCCTATTTGTCTTAGTTCAATCCTTGTTTTATATTTGCTTGCAAGCTCACGAGCAAGGTTTCTAAAATCTACCCTTGAATCAGATAAAAATCTAAATAATAGTTTATCTCGGTCAAGTGTATACATAGCATCTATTAAATAAATTTTCATATCTAACTTTTCTGCAATTTTTCTTGCGTTTTCTAGTGCGATTCTAGCATCTTTTATATTTTTTTCATTTGCTTTTGTATCTTCTCTATCAGCAATTCTAACTATTGATTTTAATGGAGATTTAATTTTATTTTCACTTATTTTTATTGATGGTTTAACTACTATACCATATTGTAAACCATGTTCTGTTTCTACGATAACATTACTATTTTCTTTTACATCAAATTTATGTTTTAAAAAATAATAAACTTGTCCATTTTTTTTAAATGAAATTCCAGCTACTTCTAACATTTTAAATCCTCCATCTCTATTATAAACTTGTCCATAAGCATGTTTAAATTTAAATTTGCTTTTATTTTTTCTTTATATGATAAAACTAATTCGAGTTTTGAACATAAAGAAGATATGGTATTTTTTTCTATTACTTCTTGTAATTGTTCATATGAATCTTTATATATTCCTAATTTACTTTCTATTAATCTTTTATAAATTATTATAAATAGATTAAAGGCAAATAAATAATCTTCTTTGTTTGCAAATATTTTACTCCAATTTTTATTTATAAACAATATGCTATCAATACCTTTATTTTCTATCATTTTCAAAAATTTAATTGCGCCTTCTATTTTTAATTTATTGTTTTCATCTTGTAGAAATTGCAATTTCTCATTTTCTCCTATTGAAAGTAAATCACATAATTCTTCTTCTATTGTTGGCTTATTAGTTTGATTCGATTTCATTGATATAACTTGACACCTAGAAAGTATTGTACTTAATAATAAATTTTTATTTGGCGTTATTAATATCGCAACTATGTTGTCTTCTGGTTCTTCTAAAAATTTTAAAAGGGAAGCAGATGATGAATCATTTAATTTTTCTGCTTCTTCTATTATATATACTTTTCTTTTTGATTCAACTGATTTCAAACTAAATTCTTTTTGTAAATCATTTATTTGTTCTTTTTTTATTTGCAATGTTTCACTTTTTAATATTTTGAGTTCTGAGAAACATCTATCATCTATTCTATGACATTGTGTACAAGAAACACAATCGTCATTTTTTGTTTTATTTGATGGGCACAATAAAAATTTAGCAAATGATAGAGCAAAATCAAAACCTTTAGGATTATAATTTGTTTCTATCAAATATGCATGTGAAATTCTATCTTTATGTATTGAATTAACTATCATTTTATATATGATAGGTTGACTATCTACATAAGATTCAAGCATACTCCCACCTCATCAAAAAACTATTAAAAATATGGCAATTAACCCACAAAGAGCAGGTACCCCAAATAATGTAATAAATGTTAGTGTAATAATATTTATTGGAATAATTACACCTAAAGGCGCAGCTATAAGATTATAACCATACAACAAAAAGCATGTTAATATTAATCTTTTTAAAACTTTAAATATTTTCTTTATCATTTTGTCCACCCAATAAATAATATGTTAAATTCATTACTTTATTCGGATATTTTCATTCTATTATCAAAAGCTAGTTCAAGTGTCAACGAATCTAAATATTCCATATCTGCTCCCATTGGAACTCCATGTGCGATTTTAGTTATCACTACATCTGTATTAGATAAAATTTTGGATATATATAATGCTGTTGTTTCTCCTTCTATACTAGGTTTTACAGCTATTATTATTTCTTTTATATTTTCGTTTTTTACTCTTTCTAAAAGGGTTGAAATGTTAATATCATCAGGTGTTATTCCATCAAGTGGAGAAATTAAACCTCCTAAAACATGATATTTACCATTAAAAACTCCTGCTTTTTCAAATGTTACAACATTTTTTGGTTCTTCTACTATACACAATATGTTACTATTTCTTGTACTATCTGTACAAATATCACATTTTTCTTCTTCTGATAAATTATTACAAATTGAACATCTTTTAATTTTTGTTTTTACTGCTAGAAGATTATCTGCAAAAAATTTGATTACATCTTCGTCTAAGTCTAAAGTTGAAAGTGCCATTCTTTCTGCAGATTTTTCACCAATTCCTGGTAATTTTTTAAAAGATTCAATTAAGTTATTTACAGTTCTTGGATAGCCCATTAAAATAATCCTGGTAACCCTTGTGTATATTTTCCCATTTTTGATTCTGTTTCTTTGTCAATTTTTTTCATTGCATCATTAACAGCTAAAACTATCATATCTTGTAACATTTCGATATCTTCTTCTGTTAAATTTTTTTCATTAATTTTAAGTTCAACTAATTGTTTATTACCTAAAACCTTTACTTCTACGAATGATGAAGTTCCTGTAAATACAGTTTCATCAATTTTCTTTTTTTCGTCCATCATATCTTTTTGTAATTTTTGTGCTTGTTTTAACATAGCTTGCATATTCATTTTAATCTCCTCTTTCCTTATACATATTCTATGAAATCATTAAATTCATTTTGAATATCATTTTCACTTGTTTTAATAATTTCAAATACTTCTTCTTCATTTATTAAATTAAAATCATATTCATATTTTTTTTGTTTACTATTGAATTCATTTTTAATTACATTCCAATCATCAAGAAATGTTGATATCATTTTAATATCGTTTTTTAATTCATTTTTCATTATACTTTCTATAAGTGGAATATTCTCATTAAAACTTTCTGATGATGATTTTTCTTCAAATACTAATATCATTCCTTCGTTGCTTGCTGCTTTTATTTGAGCATCTAATAATAATGATACATCTTTTCCATAATTAGAGCCTAATATTTTTGGTTTTAATGTTTCTAGTAATTTTTTTAATTCTGTTATTTTTGCTTTGTTTAAATTAGCTAAAGTATTATTAATTCTTTGATTTTTAAATTTATTATAAATATCATAAGACTTTATTTTATATTGTTTTATATCGTTTGGTGTTTCTTTGTGTACACTTGACACAATATTGTTATTTTCTTTTAAAATAACCTTTTTTTCTTCTCTAATTGGTATCTTAACATCATCTACAACATTTTCTTGTTTTATTTTTTCTAATATTCTAATCAATGATAGTTCTAATAATATTTTTGGATTTGTTGTATTTGATAATTTATATAATGTATCGTTTAAGATTTCAATACATTCTAATATTGTTTCTATTTCAATGTTTTTAAAATTTTCAAATTTTTCTGACTTATTTACAATAGAATTTAAATAATTTGGTGTTTCTTTACTCAAAATTATTTCTTCAAAAAATTTTATTAATTGTTCTGTGAATTTTTTAATATTTATACCATTTTCATCATATGTTTTTAAAAGTGATAATGTATTTTCTAAATTTTTATTTAATATGTTACTAGCAAATTCTACCATACTATCAAAATTTAAAGTACCACTTACATCGTGTACATCATTTTCAGTTATTTCAGTTCCTGAATCTACATATGATATAACTTGGTCAAGCAAACTAATTGAATCACGCATTCCTCCATCACTTAAATTTGCAATTTCAAATAACGCATTATCTTGTATCTTAACTTGTTCTTTTTCACATATATATCTTAATCTATCTACTATATCGGCATCTGATATTTTTCGAAAATCAAACCTTTGACACCTAGATAATATAGTACTTGGTATTTTATGAGGCTCTGTTGTTGCCAATATGAAGATAACATGTTCAGGTGGTTCTTCTAATGTCTTTAATAGTGCATTAAATGCACCTGTAGTAAGCATATGAACTTCGTCTATTATATATATTTTATACTTACTATAAGTAGGAACTAACAAAACTTTATTTCTAATTTCCCTTATTTCATCTACACCATTATTTGATGCAGCATCTATTTCTATTATATCTGTATTTTGTTTTGCGTTAGTTTGCGTACAACTTACACATTTATCGCATGGAATCAATTCATTTGGCGATTCACAATTAATTAATTTAGCAAATGCTTTTGCAATACTTGTTTTTCCTGTTCCTCTTGGACCTGTAAACAAGTATGCATGAGTTATTTTATTATTTCTTATTGAATTCATAAGAGTATTAACTATAACTTTTTGACCTATAACATCACTAAGTTTATCAGGTCTATATTTTCTATATAAAGCTTGATACACATTATCACCTCACTATTTATATTATACCATTAATTTGTTATATTTTTTACCTTTTTGACTTAAAAAATCCCCTTAATAATTGAATTGATTTTTCTTTTTCAATTCCTTTATTAACTTTTATTTTCTTTGTATCTATATTATTTATATACCCAAAATTCTCATTATCCACAGAATAATATATTTTTTTTATTCTACTTTGTACAATTGCACCTGTACACATCATACATGGCTCCATTGTTACATACATCTCACAATCATCAAGTCTCCATGTTTTTAGAACCTTACTTGCTTTTTCTATCGCAATAATTTCAGCATGTTTAGTTGCGCAATTATCCTTTTCTATTTTGTTATGTGCTTTTGATATTACTTTACCATTTTTTACAATAACTGCTCCTATCGGTACATCACCATTTTTATAAGCCTTTTTTGCTTCTTTTATTGCTAATTCCATATAAATATTAATATAAACCACCTCATTTTTTTCAAAAAAAAGCACACGTAATTAGGGATTCTTAAGGCTGCTGTTTTCCAACTCTGACCTGATTCAAATATAATTACTGTGCATGATTAATATATAGTATTTTTTTATTTAAATCAAGAAAATTATATGTTTCACGTGAAACATTGAATATTATTTTAATATTTATATTTAATAAAACACTGACTTTCCCTTTTATTTACAAAAAATAATATTATTTATCAATATTATTTTGTTCTATCAAATTGTCCAATCATAATATATTTTTGGATAACTTTTATTTTTATATGTTTCACGTGAAACATCAAATTTTTTTTAAATTATTTTATTATTTCTACCAATGTTTCACGTGAAACATTGATTAACTTTTTAAATTATTAAATAAAAAAGAAGAATTATTCTGATTCTTCTTCATTATTTTTTTCAACTGTTGCAACAGTTGTTACTTTTTGATTATCCTTTAAATTAATTAACTTAACACCTTGGGCAACTCTTCCAGAAACAGATACTTGTTCCAAAGGTAATCTAATAATTATTCCATTATCTGTTATAATCATTAAATCTTCATTTCCATATACACACTTAAATGAAACAATATTTCCATTTTTATCTGTTATATTTAATGCTTTTACACCTTTACTGCCCCTATGGGTAATTCTATACTCTTCTACACCTGTTCTTTTACCATAACCTTTTTCTGTAACTACTAACACTTGTTGTCCCTTATCAGCAATCTCACAACCTACACATACACCATCACCAACATCAATTCCTCTAACACCAGATGCTGTTCTATCCATAACTCTAATTTCATTTTCATTAAATCTAATCATTCTTCCATTAGAAGAACCAATTAATATTTCTTTATTTCCATCTGTTTTTTTAGTAAACAATAAATTATCGTTATACTTTAATGTAATTGCAAGTTTACCATTTTTTCTAATATTTTCAAACTTAGAAATCTTAGTTCGTTTAACTAAACCATTTTGTGTACAAAATACAATATATTCGTTTTTATCTTCTTTTTCAACAGATAACATTGATGTAACATGTTCTTCTTTTTCAATAGGTAATAAATTAATTATTGGTAAACCTTTAGATTGTCTACTATATTCTGGGATTTCATAACCTTTAATCCTATACACTCTACCTTTATTTGTAAAGAACATTATATAATCATGAGTTTTCATAGGCACTAAATATTTAGCGAAATCTTCTTCATTTGTAGACATTCCTTTAATACCTACTCCACCTCTATTTTGAGATTTATAAGTTTGATTACTAACTCTTTTTATATAACCTTTATCAGTTAATGTAACAATTATATCTTCTTCAGGAATTAAAGATTCATCTTCTATATAATCAACTGAAGTCATATCTATACTTGTTTTTCTTTCATCAGAATATTTATTTTTAATTTCTGTTAACTCTTCTTTTATTATATCAAGCACTTTTTGTTCACTAGCTAAAATAGATTTTAATTCTTCTATCAACTTCAATAGTTCTTGTAATTCAGCTTCTATTTTATCTCTTTCTAATCCTGTTAATCTACGCAATTTTAATTCAAGAATACTATCTGCTTGTATTTCAGTAAATGAAAATTTTTGTATTAATTTTTCCTTTGCTTCTATATCAGTTTTAGCAGCTTTTATAATTGCTATTACTTCATCTATGTTATCAAGTGCAATTTTATATCCTTGTAAAATATGGACTCTTTTCTCTGCTTTATCTAAATCAAATCTAGTTCTTCTTATAATAACTTCTTTTTGATAATCAATATATTTTACAATTATATCTTTTAATGGTAATGTCTTAGGAACTCCATTATCAAGCATTAAAAATATTATTCCATAATTCATTTGAAATGAAGTGTGCTTATACAAATTATTTAAAACTACTTGTGGATTTGCATCTTTCTTTAATGTAATTGTAATTTTTACACCATCTTTTAAATCAGTATGATAATCTGCAATACCATCAATTGTTTTATTATGAACTAATTCTGCTACTTTATTTTTTAATTCTAATGTATTTATTCCATAAGGAACTTCATCAATAATAATGTAATTTTTACCATTTTTTTCTTCAATTGTAGCTCTACTTCTTATTGTAATTGTTCCACGCCCTGTTTCATAAGCTCTTCTTATACCAGAATTTCCTAAAATAATTGCTCCTGTTGGAAAATCAGGACCTTTTATGTACTGCATTAATCCCAATGTATCAATCTCTGGATTATCTATATATGCAATACAGCCATCTATTACTTCACCTAAATTGTGTGGTGGGATATTTGTTGCCATACCAACTGCTATACCCATTGTTCCATTTACTAATATATTTGGAAATTTTGATGGTAAAATTGATGGTTCTTTTTCAGATTCATCAAAATTTGGAACAAAATCAACAGTATCTTTATTAATATCTCTTAATAATTCAAGAGATATTTTTGATAAACGCGATTCTGTATAACGCATAGCAGCAGCGCCATATCCTTCAATATTTCCAAAGTTACCATGACCATCTACTAAAGTATATCTATAACTAAAATCCTGAGCCATTCTTACCATAGCTTCATATATACTAGAATCTCCATGTGGATGATATTTTCCCATTACATCTCCAACGATTCTCGCACTTTTTTTATGAGGTTTATCTGGTGTATATCCTGATTCATACATTGACCATAATATTCTACGATGAACAGGTTTCAATCCATCACGCAAATCTGGTAAAGCTCTTGAAACTATTACACTCATTGAATATTCTAGAAATGATGATTCTACTTCATTAACTATATTATTTTCTTGTTTTCTATCTCTACTATGATCCATTTCTAAAACCTCCTATATATCCAAATTTTCAGCATATACAGCATTTTGTTCTATAAATTCTCTTCTAGGTTCTACCTCTTCACCCATTAATTTATTAAATACAGCATCTGCTTGAATTATGTCATCAACTGTAATTCTTCTTAAAATTCTTTTATCTATATCCATTGTTGTTTCGTTTAGTTCTTCTGCGTCCATTTCACCTAAACCTTTCATACGAGTAATTTCATACTTCGTATTATTTAATTTAGATATATAGTCATCTCTTTCTTCTTCATTTAAAACATATTTAATTGTTTTACCATGTTTTATACAAAATAAAGGTGGTTGAGCTGCATATACATGTCCAGCTTCAACAATTGGCCTAAAAAATCTATAGAAAAGTGTTAACAAAAGTACTCTAATATGCGAACCATCTACATCGGCATCGGTCATTATTATTATTTTATCGTATCTTAATTTACTTAAATTAAATTCTTGACCTATTCCTGTACCAAAAGCTGTTATAATTGTTCTTATTTCTTCATTAGCTAAAGCTCTATCCAATCTAGCTTTTTCAACATTTAAAATTTTTCCTCTAAGTGGCAATATTGCTTGAGTCATACTATTTCTACCTTTTATTGCAGAACCACCTGCTGAATCTCCCTCGACTAAAAATATTTCACAAACTGATGGGTCTTTTTCTTTACAGTCAACTAATTTTCCACCAAAGTTTACAACATCTAAATCAGTTTTTCTTCTTGTTAATTCTCTTGCTTTTTTTGCAGCTATTCTTGCTCTAGCAGCTAACATTGATTTTTCAACAATAATTCTTGCTTTTTCTGGATTTTCAAGTAAAAATCTCTCAAAGCCTTCTGAAAAAACATTATCTGCTAATTTTCTTACTTCTGAATTTCCTAATCTACCTTTTGTTTGTCCTTCAAATTGTGGATTTGGATGTTTACATGAAACTATCATTGTCAAACCTTCTTTTACATCATCGCCTGACAATGCTTCGTCTTTTTCTTTTAATAAATTAACTTTTCTTGCATAATTATTTATAATTCGTGTTAATGCTCTTCTAACACCTTCCTCATGTGTACCACCATCATGAGTATTTATGTTATTTACAAAGGAATAAATTCTAGTATTTTCATCTGCTGTGTATTGCATAGCAACCTCAAATACTATATTATCTTCTTCACCTTCTAAATGTATAATTTCATCATGTATTGGTGTTTTTCCTTTATTTATAAATTTAACATATTCACTTATACCACCTTCATAAATAAAAGTTTCGCCTGTTGTATCTTCTAAATCTCTATCATCTCTTAATGTTAATCTTAAACCTTTATTTAAAAAAGCTAATTCTCTAGTTCTTGTTTTTAATGTTGAATAATCAAATATATCAGTATCAAAAATATCACTATCTGGTTTAAATGTAACAGTCGTTCCTGTTCTTGATGGGTCGCAATCCCCTACTACAGTTAAACCTTGAACAGTTTTTCCACCATTTTCAAATCTAACTTCATATATTTTACCATCTTTATATACAGTTACATTTACCCATTTTGATAGTGCGTTTACAACACTTGCACCTACTCCATGTAAACCTCCGGATACTTTATATCCTCCACCACCAAATTTACCTCCTGCATGTAAAACAGTATATACAGTTTCAACAGTAGATATTTTAGTTTTTGGATGTATTCCAACAGGGATTCCACGACCATCATCTTTAACTGTTACTGAATTATCTTTATTTATTATTATTTCAATATTTTTGCAATAACCAGCTAAAGCTTCATCTATACTATTATCTACTATTTCCCATACTAAATGGTGCAAACCCTTTACATCTGTTGTTCCAATATACATTCCAGGTCTTTTTCTTACTGCCTCTAATCCTTCCAATACTTGTATGTCTGACGCATCATAGTGCATATTATTTTCATTCATGTTTTTCCACCTCTTTTATTATATTTCCATTTTCTACTTTGAATAATTTTGCATTACTTAAAATTTTTTTATTTATATTTTTTAAATCTGTTGTTGTTATTATTGATTGTATATTATTATTTATATATTTGAGTAAATGATTTTTCTTTTTATTGTCAAGTTCACTAAATACATCATCTAGTAAAAGTATAGGAGATGATTCTTTATATTCTTTAAAAATTTCTACTTCAGATAATTTCATTGAAAGTACTGCCATTCTTTGTTGACCTTGAGAAGCAAATGATTTCATATTCTTATCGCCTATATAAAATTCAAAATCATCTAAATGAGGACCAACTAATGCTTTTTTTAGTCTAAATTCATCTTCCTGTTTTTTTAGTAGTTGATGTTCTAATTCTTCTTTTATTTGCTCTTTATTATTACTTATTTTAATAGAAGGTTTATATTTTATATTAAATTCTTCTATTTTTGTTAAATTAAAAAAAATATTTTTACAATATTCATTAATTTTATCGATGTATTTGTTTCTCAATAAATATATAGATATTGCTTTATTAACTATGTGTTCGTTAAGAATCTTATAATATTGTCTATCTTCTTCATAATATAATTGTTTTACTTTTAAAAATTTATTTTTCATTTTAATTAATTTATTATAATCATTCAATAAAACAATATAATTATTTAGTAACTGACTTAATTGTGTATTTATATATTTTCTTCTTATTATAGGATTACCTTTTACCAAATCTAAATCTTCTGGATAAAAAAATATAATATTTAAATTTGATATATAGTTACTTACTTTTGATTCTACATTCGAATCAATATTTAATATTTTTGTATTATTTGTAATTTGTACACAAAGTTTAGTTTTTACTTTATTTTTAAGTAATGTACCGCATATTTTTGATTGTTCACTCCCTGTTTTAATTAAACTATTATCGATATATGTTCTATGTGATTTTGTAAGCGCAAGCACATATATTGATTCTAATAAATTTGTTTTTCCTTGTGCATTATCTCCATATATAATATTTGTTCCATGAGCAAGTTCAATTTTAACATTACTATAATTTCTAAAATTGTTGAGTTTTATTTCTGTTAAAATCATAACTATGCCTCTTTTCAATATAAATTTGCCTATTTTCAAATATTATATATTTTTAATACTCCTATACACATATAATATTATAACATAAATATGGACAAAAAAAACAGCAAAATTACAATTTTGCTGGAATTTAAGATGTTTTTCGTTCCTTTAAAATGTTTTCTAATCTTAAAGCACGAAATATTTGATTTTCAAATGAACATAATGATAAATCAAATTCTAAAGTAACATCGTTTTTAAAATTAACTGTTACACCTTTTTGATTTTTTACATAGTTATTTATATTTTTTAATGATATCCATGAACAATTATTATATCTAGGTGAACTTGTTGGAAAGAATATAATTTCTTGTGTTTCTTCTATAATTATTGGAAGTTTATAACTTACTCCTAACCAATTTTTTGAGCCTTCTGTTCTTCCATTGTATGAACTACCAAAATATTTACAACTGTAATTTATTATTTCAGATACACTTTTATTTATTATGAAACTATTATCTTGCTCGTATATCTTTGATAATTTATCATCTAAAGGAATTAATGCAAGTGTTTTTATATTTATTTCATAATTGTCTATCATTCTTTCACCTCCTTATATCTAATTTTCCATAAAAAAATTAGATTTCCTTTTCTTATATCACTTTTTTTTGAAAAAAATGTTGAATTATGTCAAATTTAGTAATATTTTGTATTATTAATATAAAAAGAATGAGTTTTTAACTCATTCTAACCCATTCTTATAGGAACAATTAATTCTATTAAATCATCACTTTCTGGATTTTTTAATATAATTGGCTTTATTTCACCATTAAATAATAAATTTATTTCTTCACAATCAAATGCTTTTAAAGCGTCCATCATATATTTTGAACTAAATGCAATTGTTATATTTTCTTTTATGTTTTCGATTAAATCTATTTTTTCTGTTACATTACCTATTTCTGGAATATTACTAGATAATATAATGTTATTATCAAAACTTTCTAATTTTACTGTATTTTTATCATTTTCATTTGTAAGTAAACTAGCTCTATCTATTGCGCTGTAAAGTTCTTCTAAGTTTACCTTCATTGTTATTAAAAATTCATTTGGTATTAAAGATGTTGTATCTATAAATGAACCATTTATTAATCTTGACATCATTACAATAGTGCCAAACTTGAATATTATTTTATTATTAAATATATGAAGTTCTACATCGATACTATCATCTACTAATAATGTTTTTAATTCATTTAAATTTCTTGTTGGAATTATTATATCAATAGATTCTTCTACTTCTTTATCTAAAGTTATAATTTTTTTAGATAATCTGTATGAATCTGTTGCAGTACATTCCATTATATTTTTATTAATTTTTATATTTACACCTGTTAATATTGGTCTTGATTCTTGATTAGAAGTTGCGAAAACTGTTTGATTTATTATATTTTTAAGTACTTTTGTAGATAAAATAATTGGATTTTGATGTTCGTCTAAGTCAAGTTGTGGGAAATCATTAACATCATTACAATTTAATGTAAATGATGATTTTGATGTTGTTATATATAATTTAAAGTCCATTACTTCTTCTAAATTTATTATTTCATTTGGAAGCTTTTTAATAATATCATATATATATCTACCTGAAACAACTATATCTCCACATACATCTATTTCTTCTATATTGTTGCTAGGTATAAATGTTTTTATCGCTATATCATTATCTGAACTCATAAGATATAATCCATCATTTGTAAGTTCAAATTTTATACAATTTAATATTGGAATTAAGTTTTTACTTGATATTCCTCTTATTACATAATTTAAATGTTCCATCAATATTGATTGTTTAATTTTTAATTTCATAATTTTTACTCCTTTTTTTTTATTTAATTAATTATTTTTATTATTAAAGTGGATTTTGTGGAAAAGTTTAAATTTATTATATTTTACAAGGTAAATTACATGTTAATAAATTTTAATAACTTATTTTTTTTACACTATTTAATCTTACTTATTAATTTATTTATTTCATTTTTGAAAACTTCATCGTTTGCAATTTCATTTTTAATTTTATTAACTGAATGCATAACAGTTGTATGGTCTTTTCCACCAAATTCCATTCCTATTTTAGAAAGTGATTCATCAAATATGTTTCTACAAATATACATTGCTATTTGTCTTGGTATAGCAATATTAGAAGTTTTTTTCTTACTTTTTAAGTCTTCAACGCTAATATTATAATGTTGTGCGATAACTTGTTGTACTTGTTCTATTTTATTTTTAGAAATAATACTTTTAACAAAAAAATCTTTCAATGCTTCTATAGCTAAATCTAAAGTTATTTCAGAACCATTCATCATAACAGCATAAGCAGAAACTCTAATAATCGCACCTTCTAATTTTCTTACATCTGAAGTACAATTACTTGCTATATATTCTTTTACATCTTGTGGAAAAACAGAAGATATATTATTAACCTCTATTTTTTTATTAATTATATCCATTCTTAAATCAAAATCAGGTGGTTCTATATCAATAGTTAATCCCCAATTAAATCTAGTTCTAAGTCGCTCTTCTAATTTATTTAAATCATCAGGCGTTCTATCAGAAGATATAATTATTTGTTTGTTATTACAATGTAATTCATTAAAAGTGTTGAAAAATTCTTGTTGTGTTTTGTTTGCAATTTCTAGATATTGTATATCATCTATCATAAGAACATCAATATCTCTATATTTTTTCTTAAAAGAATCAACTTCTTCAAAATTATTTTCATTTTTATTTTTCCTATATATATTAATAAAATCTTCGACAAATTTTTCACTTGTTACATATAAAACCTTCATATTTGAATTTTTTGTTATATAATTTCCTATTGCATGCATAAGATGAGTTTTACCAAGTCCACTTTTTCCATATATGAATAGTGGATTATACATATAACCTGGTTTTTCTGCAACAGCTAAGGAAGAAGCTTTAGCAAATTTATGTTTATCACTTTGACCTACAACAAAATTATCAAATGTGTATTTTGGGTCTAAATTAGATTCAAATGTTACTGAAGGAACGCCTATCTCATTAGTATCTATAGTAACATTGTTTTTAATTTCTTCTTCTAATACATATTCAAAATTAAAGTTTGTTCCTGTTATTTCTGTAAATAAATCTACTATTAAGTCATTATAGTTTTCTTTTAAATGTTTTTTATGAACTGACATAGGAACTAATACTTTCGCACAATTCTCATCAAGTGAAATTAATTTTGTATCAGCAAACCAAGTGTCATAATGCATTGGATTAATTTGTTGTTTCATTTTTTCTAAAAATAAAGACCATATATTATCTATATCCATATTCAACACCTCTGAAGTAATTAACTATATTTTACATTAAATTTATTAAAAATTAAATAAATATGAGGAAAAAAAACAAAAAAAATTTTTTCCACATTAAAAAGCCACATAAAATTCTAAATTTTTAAATATCTAAATACGATTTCCACAATTTATGTGGAAAAGAAATATACAATGTTAATAAATTTAAAAAAAATATCCACAATTTATGTGGAAAAGTATAAAATTGTTTTAATTTAAAGAAAAAATAATGTGGAAAAAATATTTAAATATAAAGATATGCCAATTTATCATTAAAAGAAATATTTTTTATTTTAACAAATAAAGGAATATGATATAATAAAAAAAATTATGGAGGTTTTATTATGCAAATAGAATTTTTAAAAATGTTAAAAAAACATTTTGAAGCATTTCGAAAAATAAGTCAAGAAGAAAATAAAAAATTAAAAGAATTTTATGAAGATAAGCAAGTTTTAAACTATATAAAATTACTTTATTCTGAATGTCATAATGAAAGTGAATTTATTATGCCTTTAATTCTTGAAGAAGATGATATGTTAGGTGCTTTGATTCATCATGGAGTATATGATGAAAATATTTATATTGATGCAGGGTTATACTTGTTAACATCAACAGATTCTCAAAAAATAGGAACAACTAAAAGACTAATAAATATAACTGACATAGAAGATATAAAATATATCAATAATAATATTAAATATAATTCAAATTCATTGATTAATCAAACAATGTTGCATGAATATATAGGATTGGAAACAGGCATGGTTAAAACTATAGTTGAAGACGAAAATACAGCAACTTCTGATTTAAATTCAATCTTAAAAGGAAAAAGCTTAATAAATCCAACTATTGTAAAATTACCATCTTTAATAAAAAAGGAACTTGAAATAACACCAATAAGAGATGAAATTAAAACTGATTTTTCAGAATTTAAAGCATATTATATGGGTGATGAAATAGAATATTATAAGCAAAACCATTTGAAATATAGATTTGCTATATTAAGAGCACAATTCTTTTTAAGAATGATAAAAGAAAATCCTGATGAAATATTAGAATATTATAAAAATATAGAAAATTGGGAAAAAATTGAAAAAAATGTAGACAATTATTACCTAAAGAAGAAAAAATACAAAGAAAAAATTATTAAAAAATTAGATAACTTATAATATGATAAAAATATAATATTTTGTTTAAAAAAAATTAGTATTTATTTTTTTTAAAATTTGTTGACAAAAATAGTTTTAATCTATATAATTATTAAAGCAAACGAAAAAATATGAATTCAGGAGGTGGAATAATGAAAAGAACATTTCAACCAAATAATAGAAAAAGAAGTAAAAAAATGGGTTTTTTAGCGCGTGTTAAAACAAATATGATTAATTCAAGAAGAAGAAAAGGGCGTAAAGTATTAGCTCATTAATACAACCACTGACAATCAGTGGCTTTTTATTATCTTAGGACGTGATACAATGAAAAAAATAAATATATTACGAAAAAGTTCAGATTTTGAAAGAATAATAAGAAATAATAAGGCATATAAGTATAAAGATTATGTAATATATATAGAAAGACTAGAAATAGATACATATCATTTTGGTATTTCAGTGGGTAAAAAAATAGGTAATGCTGTTACAAGAAATAAAGTAAAAAGACAAATAAAAAATATAATTGATAAAAAAGTCTATCAAAAAGGCTTTAATTGTATTATAATAGTGGGGAAAGGCATTACTAATAGGTCATTTATAGAGATGGAACAAAACTTGATAGATGCTTTTAACAAATTAAATATAATAAGAGGAGAAAAATAATGAAAAAAATCAAGAAAATATTTTTAGTATTTCTTATACTAATATCGTTAACAGGTTGTACAACAACATTAACAGATAGTAATAAAAAAGTAGTAAGAAATCCAGAAACAGGACAAAATTTAACTAAAAACATATTATGTCAACCTGAAAATGATACAGTTAGAAAATTGTATTTAGATAATGGAGTTGACATAGAAAGTTTACCAAAATGTAGTGAATTCAAAATTAATTCTGGTAAATATGAAGGAATCTGGACTACAATATTTGTAAAACCACTTGCTTGGGTTATAATAAATATTGGAAAATTAGTTAATAATTATGGTCTTGCTATTATATTATTGACAGTTTTAATTAGACTTATATTATATCCATTTACTAAAAAAACAGCTATGCAATCTGAATTAATGAGAAAAGCACAGCCTGAATTAAATAAATTACAAAAGAAATATGGAAGTAATCCATCACAAGAAGCTATGATGCAACAATCTCAAGAAATGATGTTAATTTATAAAAAATATAAGATTAATCCTTTATCTGGTTGCTTATTTGCATTTATACAGATTCCATTATTCTTTGCTTTCTATGAAGCTATGAATAGACTTCCAGCAATATTTGAAGGTAATTTATTGTTTTTCCAATTAGGAACGAGTCCAGCAACTGCTATTGCAAGTGGTAAATATTATTACATTATATTTGTTATTTTAGTTGTTTTAGCGACTTATTTCTCATTTAAGTTAAATAAAACAGCATCTATTGGAGAAGACCAAGAAAAGCAAATGAAAATGATGACAAATATATCTACTATATTTATAGGAATAGCGTCTTTTACAATGTCAACAGCTATAGAACTTTATTGGATATTCAATAGTGGATTTACAATTTTACAAAATATAATAGTTAAAAGGAGTAAGAAAAATGATAACATCATATAATTATGAAGGAAAAACAAAAGAAGAAGTAATAGAAAAATGTTTAAATGAACTTAATCTAGAAGAAAGTGATTTATACATAAAAGAAAAAGAACAAGAAGGTGGATTATTTAAGTCAAAAAAGTATCAAATTACTTGCTATAAAAAAGATGATGTAATTAAATACATAAAAGAATACATAAACAATATATCTAAAGGAATGAATATTGATATTAAAACTGAAATTAAATATATCAATGATAGTATAAATATAATACTAGTTTCAGATAAAAATCCTATATTAATAGGAAGAGAAGGAAGAACATTAAAATCACTAGAAACTTTAATCAGACAATCTTTAGCAGTTCAAACTGAAATGAATATAAAGGTTAATTTAGATGTATCAAATTATAAAGCTAAAAAGGTAAAAAACATGCAATATCAAGTAAAGCAAATAGCAAAAGAAGTTTTAAAATCACATGTAGAAGCTAAATTAGACCCAATGAATTCATATGAAAGAAGAGTTGTCCATACATTAATATCAGAATATAATAATTTATGTACTGAAAGTGTAGGAGAAGAGCCTAATAGATGTGTTGTCATTAAATACAAAGAAGATTAGTCTTCTTTTTTTATGTATAAATGTAAATTTTTTTATAAGAGATATCTATGAATTGGATTATAATTATTAGTACTATAATCTAATTTTTTAATTTGTAAATTTATTGTCCATACTAAAAACTAACATATTGTAATATTTACTATGAATTAATCATATGATATAATTTAAAGAAAAGAGGAAGTATTATGAAATTTATATATATTGGAAAAACAAGTAAGGAAGAATTTTTTGAAATTATAAGTGAGATACTTAATTCAGAAGAATATCAAAAAAGAAAAAAATACAAACATCATGGAGAAAAAAGTGTTTATGACCATTGTCTATCAGTATCAATGAAATCATATAAAATTGCTAAAATAATGGGAATGGATTACAAAAGTGCAGCAATAGGAGGATTACTTCATGATTTTTATTATAAACCATGGCAAGAAAATAAAGAAAAAAAATCATTTTTAAAATTACATGGTTTTGTACATGCAAAAGAAGCATTACAAAATTCAAAACAAAATTATCCACAATATATGAATAAAAGAGTAGAAAATATAATAGTTAGACATATGTTTCCACTTAACATAATACCACCAAGATATGTAGAAAGTTGGGTTATAACCATAGTAGATAAAATTGTATCTATGGAAATATTTTTAAATCCATCTAAATTATTAATGTATGTTGGACTAAAAAAGTAGGTGAAATAAATGAATGATACTATAGCAGCCATATCAACATCAACAGGTGGCGCAATATCAATAGTAAGAGTAAGTGGAGAAGACGCAATAGAAATAACAAACAAAATATTTGAAGGAAAAAATTTATTAGAAGTTGATAGCCATACAATAAACTATGGATATATAAAAGAAAATAATAAAATAATAGATGAAGTTTTAGTAAGCGTTATGAAAGCTCCAAATACATATACAAAAGAAAATATAACAGAAATAAATTGTCATGGTAGTATTGCATCAGTATCTAAAATATTAGAACTTTTATTACAAAATGGTTGTAGATTAGCTGAACCAGGAGAATTTACAAAAAGAGCTTTTTTAAATGGAAGACTAGATTTACTAGAAGCAGAAAGTGTAATAGATATAATAAACTCAAAAACAGAAGAATCTTTATCACTATCAGTTAGACAATTAACAGGCGAAGGTACACAAATGATATCAACATTAAGAGAAAAAATATTATCTTTGCTTGCAAACATTGAAGTAAAAATAGATTATCCAGAATATGAAGATATAGAAGATGTAACACATTCAGATTTAATAAAAAGCATAGATGAAATTCAAAATGATATGAATGAAATACTAGAAGAAAGCAAAAACGCAAAAATAATAAAAGATGGAATTAAAACATGTATAATTGGAAAAACAAATGTAGGAAAAAGTAGTATTTTAAATAGATTAATAGGAGAAGAAAAAGCAATTGTAACAGATATAGAAGGAACAACAAGAGATATAGTAGAAGGTAGCATAAATATAGATGGAATAATATTAAATTTGATAGATACTGCAGGAATTAGAAAAACAGAAGATATAGTAGAAAATATAGGTGTACAAAAAAGTTTACAACAAATAGAAAAATCAGAGCTTATTTTATTTGTATTAGATAATAGTAGAAATTTAGAACAAACAGAATATGAACTATTAGAAAAACTAAAAAATAAAAATTATATAATCATAATCAATAAAAGTGACTTAAAAACAAATATAGATATTAATAAATTAGATAAAGAAAAAATAGTCTACATAAGTGCCTTAAACAATGATGGTTTTACAGAATTAAAGAAAAAAATAAAAGAAATATTTAATATAAATAAAATAGAAACAACAGATTTAACATATTTAACAAGTTCAAGAAGTATCGCACTATTAAAAGAAGCCCAATCCAAATTACCACAAATAAAAGAAGCAATAAAAAATAACTTACCAATAGATATGATAGAAATAGATATAAAAGAAGTTTGGAATATACTAGGTAAAATAATAGGTGAAACATACGAAGATGAACTTATTAATAAATTATTTAGTCAATTTTGTCTAGGAAAATAATTAAATTTATTTTCTTTTTTAATCAATTATGATAGAATATGAACGAAAAAGAAAGCTGTGATTTATATGAACGAACAATACGAAATAATAGTAGTCGGTGGTGGACATGCAGGGTGTGAAGCATCACTTGCAGCAGCAAGATTAGGAAATAAAACATTATTAATAACAGGAAATAAAAAAAATATAGCAGATATGCCTTGCAATCCATCAATAGGTGGCAGCGCCAAAGGTATAGTTGTAAGAGAAATAGATGCACTTGGCGGTGAAATGGGTAGAAATGCAGATAAAAGTTTATTACAAATTAAAATGTTAAATAGCGCTAAAGGTCCTGCTGTACAAGCTCTTCGAGCGCAAGCAGATAAAATAACATATCCAAAAGAAATGCTAAAAACACTAGAAAATCAACAAAATTTACAAATATTGGAAGCCATGATAGAAGATTTAATAATAGAAAATAACAAAATAAAAGGAATTGTTTTATCAGATGGTAAAAAAATATATTCAAATTCAGTTATTTTAACAACAGGAACATATTTAAAATCAGATATTTTAGTAGGAGATACAAGACATAGAGAAGGTCCACATGGAGAAAAACCAAGCAATCATTTAAGCGATAATCTAAAGAAATATGGATTTAAGATAATAAGACTTAAAACAGGCACACCGCAAAGAATAGATAGAAATACAATAGATTTTAGTAAAACAAAAAGAGAAGATGGAGATAAAAAACAATTAACATTCAGTTTTGATAATAAAGCATATTACGATGTAGATAAACAAGAACCATGCTATTTAATATATACAACAGAAAAAACACATGAAATAATAAGAAAAAATCTACATAAATCAAGTATGTATGGAGGATTATCAGATATAAAAGGAATAGGTCCAAGATATTGTCCATCAATAGAAGATAAAATTGTTCGTTTCAGTGATAAAGAAAGACATCAACTTTTTTTAGAACCAGAAAGTATTTATTATGATGATATATATGTACAAGGATTTTCAACAAGTATGCCGCATGACATACAGGAACAAATGGTACATAGTTTACCAGGATTAGAACATGCAAAAATACTAAAATATGCATATGCAATAGAATATGATGCCATATATCCAACACAATTAAAACAAACATTAGAAACAAAAATAATTGAAAATTTATATACAGCAGGCCAAATAAATGGAACAAGTGGATATGAAGAAGCAGCATGTCAAGGATTGATAGCAGGAATAAATGCATCATTAAAATTACAAAACAAAGAACCATTAATATTAAAAAGAAATGAAGCATATATAGGAGTACTAATAGACGATTTAATAACAAAAGGTATTAGAGACCCATATAGACTACTTACTTCAAGAGCAGAATATAGATTATTATTAAGAAGTGATAATGCTGATTTAAGATTAATGGAAAAAGGATACAATATAGGATTAGTAAAAAAATCTTCATACGATAGATTAAAAGAAAAACAAAAAAATATTGCTTCTTTAACACAACTATTAAAAACAACCAAAGTAACACCTAAAAAAAATGATTATTTAAAACAATATACAACAGAGCTAAAAGATGGAATAAGCCTTTATAATTTATTGAAAAGACCAGAAATTACGATGGAACATATTTCTGCTTTAACACCAATACCATTTGATAAAGAAGTTATAGAACAAGTAGAAATAAGTATAAAATATGAAGGGTATATAGAAAAAGCAAATAAAGAAGCAGAAAAAATGATAGACTTAGAAAATAAAAAAATACCTGATGACATAAACTATGATGAAATTCATAATTTAGCTAGCGAAGCAAAACAAAAATTAAAAGAAGTAAAGCCTACTTCAATAGGTCAAGCATTAAGAATAAGTGGAGTAAATCCTGCTGATATTTCAATATTAATGATTTACTTAAAAAAGGAATATAATTATGGAAATAAATGAATTTATAAATGAGGTAAGAAAATTACAAATTAATATAGATGATGATATATTAGATAAATTAGAAAAATACTATAATTTATTAATTAAATATAATGAAGTAATGAATCTAACAGGAATAACTGAAAAAAAACAAGTTTATTTAAAACATTTTTATGATTCATTATGTATAAGCAAAGTAATAGATTTAAATGAGGAACAATCTTTATGTGATGTAGGGTCAGGAGCTGGATTTCCAGGTATAGTTTTAAAAATATTTTATCCACATTTAAAAATAACTTTATTAGATTCTTTAAATAAAAGGATAGAATTCTTAAATATTGTAATTAAAGAACTTAATTTAGATAACATAGAAGCTATACATGTAAGAGCAGAAGAATATGCACAACAAAATAGAGAAAAATTTGACATAGTAACTTCAAGGGCAGTAGCGAATTTAAATACATTACTTGAATTATCAATACCTATGGTAAAAATAAATAAATATTTTATTCCATTAAAAGCAAATGTAGATGAAGAATTAGAAAACTCAAAAAATGCATTAAACAAATTAAATTCAAAAATAATTAAAACAGAAAGATTTTTATTACCTATAGAAAATAGCAATAGAACGATACTAAAAATACAAAAAATGGATAAAACAAGCAAATTATTTCCCAGGAAATATTCTGAAATTAAGAAAAAGCCTTTATAAAATAAGGCTTTTTAAAATATTTTAAATTATTTCCCAAAATCGCTTGTCTTATTTTCCAAAATATAGTAAAATGTATCATGAAAGAATAAGAAGGGAGTTTTTTGCGTGGAAGTAAATAAAAAAGTAGTGGAACTAGCTCTAGATGATGTTTTGCCTAACAGATTTCAACCAAGAATAAAATTCAATGAAGACTCTTTAAATGAATTAGCAGAATCAATAAAAGAACATGGGGTAATACAACCAATTGTTGTAAGACCTGTAGGGGATAAATATGAAATAATAGCGGGAGAAAGAAGATATAAGGCATCTGTAGTTGCAGGAAAACAAACAATACCAGCAATAGTTACTGATTTGAATGATAAGGATAGCGCAGAAGTTGCATTAATTGAAAATGTTCAAAGACAGAATTTAACACCTATAGAAGAAGCAATTTCGTATAAGAAAATTCTCGATATGGGATATTTAAATCAAACAACATTAGCAGAAAAATTAGGAAAAAACCAATCAACAATTGCTAATAAATTAAGACTATTAGAATTAGCTGACGAGGTACAAGAAGCATTATTAAATTCTGAAATATCAGAAAGACATGCAAGGTCTTTACTTAGAATACAAGACAAAAATACACAAGTTTCTATGTTAAATAGAATAATAAAAGAAAGAATGACTGTTAGAAAAACAGATGAGGAGATTGATAAAGTGTTAAATGGAAATAATGATTTAAACAATAATATGAATAATACAATGGGTAATTTTGGAATGAATACAAATGTTAATCCAATTCCAGATACAATACAACAACCAATACCTGATATTAATTATGCTCAACAAGGACAAATGGCAAATCCAAATGTTCAAGGACCTACTTCATTTGAAAGTTTATTTTCAGACAATCCTGTTAATCCAATACCTCAAAATAATGTAGTAGATGAATCACCAGTAATAAATGAAAATCCATTTGCAGTTGAACAACCAATTGAATCAATAGAATTTGACCAACAAGTAAATCCTGGATTTGTTAATGTTGATGAGATTGTAAATGTTGCTCAACCAATTATGCAAAATGAACAACCTGTAAATATGGATAATCTTGTTTCTCAATATAATCCAAATGTACAACCAAGTGTAGAACCAACTATTCAAGTAAGTGATAATATGCAACAAGATATTCAACCAGAACAAGAACTACAACCTAAAAAATTCTTTAATATATTAGGTGAAGCAGAGCAACCAGAACAACAAGTAGCACAACAACCTAATACAAATGTATTTAATTTTGATAATTTATTTCAAGATGTTCCAGCACAAATGCCAAATACGACGCAACAAAATGTAGAACCTGCTATACAACAAGTACAAAATACTGTTCCAGAGCAACCTCAAGTAACTCCAACAGTTAATCCATTTGAGCAACAACAATTTACAGTTCCAAATCCAATGCCAGAAGAAGTATCACAACCTGTCAATAATAAATTTGCTGCTGCAATAAATGTAATTAATGAATGTGCTACTAAATTACAACAATTAGGTTATAAACAAGAACATGATGATTTTGATTTGGGTGACATGTATCAAGTTATATTTAGAGTAGAATAATAAGGGATAACAAATGTTATTTCTTTTTTTGTTATTTCTTTTTTATACTTGAAAAAATATAAAAAATTTGTTAAACTTAAAAAGTACTTACAATTAAAAAGAAACGACACATGTAGAGTTTAAAACTCGTAAATCTGATTACGGTACATATACATGTGTTTTTTTTTGTTGTAAAAATAGAAAGGAGTAGTATATGCCAAAAACAAAAAGTCAAAAATTGCTTTATGCTTTTATTACAGTTATTATAACAGTACCTTGCTTTGTATTTTATTGTCTTAGTATAGAAAAAGGTGGACTTTTAAATGTTGATTTTAAATTTGCATTAATGTTAATACCAATAGAATTTGTTTTAGCCTATTTATCTGAAATATTTATTGGTAGCCCATTATCACTTAAGTTAGCGTTAAAATCAGTTCCACCTAAAGAATATAAACCTGTTATATTTGAAACAGCGATTATTTGCTCTACTGTTTTTATAATGTGTACATGGATGAGTTTTTTAGCGACTATACTTTATAAAGGTATATTTCCAGCTTTTGTTTTTCATGAACAAATAACATTAAGTAGTTTTTTAATTAATTTTATACCAAATTATTTACAAACTGTTGTTTTAAACTTTCCATTCGCATTACTAAGTCAATTATTTTTCATTCAACCTTTTGTAAGAAAACTATTTGGAAAAATATATAACACTCATTAATAATTAATTTTATTAATGACTTTTTTATGTAAATAACTTTACATATAGACAACTAGTGAACATTGACAAAATATACAACATTTGTTATATTTTAGATAATAGAATAGGTCTTATAGGAGTTGGAAATATGATTAAATCTTTAAAAAAATTTTTGTTTTTAATATTATTAACTTGTGTAGTTAACACTGTTTCAGCAAAAACCTTTAATGTAGAATTAATTACAAATGAAAATCAAATTACAAATGGTTCAGGAGATTCATATATATTTACAACTACTTCAAGTAATGAAACATATGCTTGGATAAATGGAATTATGGATTCATCTACTATGTATCAAATAAAGAATAATGCAAGCCTTATCACAATTAATGATGATAAAACAATAACAATAGATGATAAATATTCAAAATCAGCGTTATGGTCTTTTTCAGTAAGTGAAAAATCTGTTTCAAACGATAAAAATGCTTATACACTTGTATCTAGATATTATGTAAATAAAGATAATATAGATAAAATTCAAATAAGTTTTGATTTTACTAAAAAAGATAAAACTAAACATCCAACAGCTTTTACTTATACAGATAATGCTTACCCTATACACTTAGAATATAAAGATGGTAGTGTTGTTACTAAAATAAGTCAAAGTGTAAATGATAAACAATATTGGGTTCAATTTAGTTCAACTGATAAAAATTTTTATGTAAGTGATAAAGAAACATCTTCTAAATCTTTTAAAATATATAAAGTAATTGAAAATACAAATCAAATTCAAAAATATAAAACAGATGAGGTAGGAGATATTAATTTTTCTAAAAATCAAACAAAACATGAGTCATTTATAAAAACAGGAGTATATAAAATAGATTTATTATTAAATGCTAAAACAATTATGAAAGACTCTGATGTTTTACTTGTTTTAGACTATTCAAATAGTATGGATTTTGAAACTAAAAAGAAACAATTAGATGAAGTAACTACAAAACTTTCAGAAACTTTACTTAAATTAAATCCTAATAATCGTATAGGTGTTGTTAAATTTGCTAAAGATATTATTTATGAGGAAGACTCATTAAATTTAGGTTTATCAAGTGATATAAATAAAATAAAAGAATTAATATCTAAGAATTTAGATTCTGTACCAGGTGGTACAAATTATACTTATGCATTTGAAACAGCAAAACAAATTTTAAATGAAAATTATAAACCAAATAGAGACCAAATAATAGTATTCGTTTCAGATGGTGCACCAACTATATATAATCAAGCAAAATATTCTGTTTTTTCAAAAACAAATGATGGAAAAGTAGGAGAATATGCTAGCAATTGGTATGAATATTTATCAAAATATGATTTAAAACAAGTCATAGATTTAAAAGCACAAGGTGTTGAAATTATGTCTATAGGAGTTGGAACAAATCAAGAAATGGCTATGCAAACAGATGGTTCATATGTAGTAAAGCCAGAATGGGTACAATCTATTTTGAAAAGAATTTCAAGCAGTCCTGAAAAAACATATTTTGTTGATGATTCAACAGAAATAGAAGATATATTCAAAGATACTTCATTTTTAAAAATGTTTATTAAAAATATATATGTTAATGATTCTATAAAAGATAATTATCATTTAGTAATTGATGATTTTGAAACTTATAAACCTTATATTGAAATAAAATTAGGTAATGGTGAAGTAATAGAAAAAATAACTTTTGATGAAAATGGAAAAGCATATAGTACACTTAGTGGTAATAAAAATATAATCACAGAAAAAAATAGTTCAAAAATATTAGATGCAAATAACTTTACATATAATTTTGATACTCAAAAAATTGTTTGGAAAATTGATAGACTTACAGAAGAAGATATTATTTTAACATATTTTATAGAACCAAATGATGTAAAAGACAAATATGACGAAGACGAAAGCGCAACTAATGGTACAGTAGATGTAACATATGAAGATTACAATGGAAATGAAAAAGAAAATTCTTATACAAGACAAATTGAGAATACTGAGAAGTTACCTGATAATCAAAATAATGAAAGTAATCAAAATAATCAAAATGAAGAAAAAAATGAGGAAATTATTAATCCACCAACAGGAACTTATCTTCCATATACTTGTATGATAGTATTATTAATAGCAGGTATAAGTGTAATATTATATACAAAGAAATATAAATATTTTAAATAATTTTTGAGAATACTTTATGATTATTACATAATAGAGAATTATATCAACATTTAAGTAACAAGAAAACATATGGGTTTTCTTGTTTTATATAAATGATAAGGTAATGTTATAAAATTTACAAGGTTGTTGATAAAATATTTTGAATATTAACAATATAAAATTTTTAAAAAATTAGAATTGGTTTAATGTAATTTATAAACTTAGTCTATATTTATATGATAATAACAAACATTTTGAAAATAAAAATATAAAATCAAGCGTTAAAAGTTAGATCATTAAATGGAAATAAAATCCACAATGGCTTTTTTAACTTAATTATTAAGGTGATGTAATGACTAGTATTATAATTGGAAATATAATTGCACTCATAGCCTCTTTATTTATGGTGTATTCGGGTACAATAAAGCAAAAGAAAAAAATTTTATATGTTCAGACAATACAGATAGGACTATCAGTTGTAAGCAATGTAGTCCTTGGCGGATTTGTAGGTGCTATAATTAACGCACTCAGTTGTGTCAGAAATATTTTATGCTATAAAGATAGATTAGGATTAAAAGAAAAAATAGTAATAACTTTGCTAGCTACATTTTTATCAATTAAATTTAATAATTTAGGATTGATTGGTATATTACCACTTATAAGTACAATTACTTATTTATGGTTAATGAATACTAAAAATGTAATAAAATTTAAGAGTTTAATAATATTTACTATGATATTATGGTTCATATATGATTTAACAATTAAGTCATATTCTTCTACAATTTTTGATCTAATGACTGCAATTACAAACACTTATTCAATAATTAAATTAAGCAAAAAATAGAAAGCGTAAATATGTCTAAAATAATTATGTTGTAGGCAGGTAATAGTTTTTTGCTAACTACATGAATGATTTAACACGAAATTTATGGTAAAAAGTTTTTATAATAAAATCGTTAAAAATTATCAAAATAATACAAGGAAACATATAGTTGTTTTCTTGTTTTGTTTTATGATAAATTGTAAAATAATGTTACAAAATTTATAAAGCTGGTGATAAAATGTTCAAATTAGTTTCAAAATACAAACCTAGTGCAAACCAACCAGAAGCAATAGAAGCATTAGTAGAAGGAATAAAAACAGGGAAAAAACATCAAGTACTATTAGGCGCAACAGGAACAGGAAAAACATTTACAATCGCAAATGTAATTAAAGAAATTAATAAACCAACTCTAGTACTTGCTCACAATAAAACTTTAGCAGGACAACTTTATTCAGAACTAAAAGAACTATTTCCAGAAAATCATGTTGAATATTTTGTAAGTTATTATAACGATTGTTTAAAATCCCTGTTGTTTATTTTTTTTTAAGTGTTGTTAAATCCAAAAAATGAATGAAATAACACTACCAATAACTAGATGGACAAAGTAAATTTGTAGGCGTAATTCAAGTCCTATTATATTTGTTAAAAAAATATATTTTTAATATATAAAGATGAATGATTTTTAAAGATAAATTTGATATAATTTTATTAGTAGTAAATATGTATCCTATTGATAATATTTCATGATTTTTCAGACGCGTCTGAAGAATTCAAAGAAAGGAAATTTATAATGTTGGAAGAAAATAATACTATGGCTTTGGAAATTAGCAAGTTAGTAACCGAAGCCAAAAATAATTTGGCGAAAGAAGTAAATAAATCTATCACTTATGTTTATTGGAACATAGGAAAAATTATTGTAAAACACGAAAATGAAGATAATAACAGATTAGAATATGGTAAAGAGGTTTTAAAAGAATTATCTAATGAGTTAACTAAACTGCTAGGAAAAGGATATTCTTACACTAATTTAACTTATATGAGATGGTTTTATAATATTTATCCAGATTACAATGTGATAAACGAAAATTTAAGTTGGTCACATTATGTAGAATTAATTACTATAAAAGATAAAAATAAAAGAGATTTTTACGAAAAAGAATGTATTAATTCCAATTGGTCTGTTAGAGAATTACAAAGACAATTAGATACATCTTTATTTGAAAGACTTTTACTTTCTGATGGAAATGTAAATAAAGAAAAAGTTTTAGAATTATCCAAAAAAGGTCAAATCTTGAGTAAACCTAGTGATATTGTTAAACAACCATATGTCTTTGAGTTTTTAGGAATAAAAGAACCTAAACCTCTTTTAGAAAAAGATTTAGAATATAAATTAATTAGACATATAGAAGATTTTTTACTAGAACTTGGTAAAGGTTTTATGTTTGTTGGCTCTCAACAAAGAATCACACTCAATAATATTGATTATTATGTTGATATGGTATTTTATAATAAATTTTTAAAATCATATGTCTTAATAGATTTAAAAATGAATAAACTAAAAGCAGAAAATTTAGGCCAAATGAACATGTATTTAAATTATTATGAAAAAGTAATCAATTCAGAAGACGATGGAAAACCTATTGGTATCATACTATGCGCTGAAAAAGACCAAGTTGCTTTAGAATTTGCCTTAGGTGGTTTAGAAAATAATATTTTTGCTTCAACTTATACTTATTACATACCTAATAAAGAACAATTAATAAATGAAGTAGAAAAAGTATTAGAAAATAATCAATAATTAAAAAAAAATATTTATATGAGTAGCTTAATATAAAATTTTAAAAAAAAATAATGCAAGGAAACATATAGCTGTTTTCTTGTTTTGTTTTATGATAAGTGATAAAATAATGTTACAAAAATTTATAAAGCGGGTGATAAAATGTTCAAATTAGTTTCAAAATACAAACCTAGTGGAGACCAACCAGAAGCAATAGAAGCATTAGTAGAAGGAATAAAAACAGGAAAAAAACATTAAAGCAATTAAATACACTTATCTATCGATAATGAAATATTATACATTATTGATAGTATTGCAACTTGAAAAATTGTTATTAATTGTTATAGTAAATTTAATATTTCCTTTACTGATTAATCTGAATTTGAAATCACCTTACGAGTACTGCCAATAACAAAAATAAATTTAGTAAACTTAGAATATGATAGTAATGATATAATTAATATTAAATAGTTAATAAATGTAATTTATACTTTGTGGAAAAATCATGAAGAAAATATAAGTAAATAAATTTTCTTATTTAAATTATTGTATAATAGGTTTGTAAAGTAAAAGATTTAAGTTTAGAAATATGCTGACAAAATTTACTATGAATGATATAATATAGTTAGATAAATTTGTATAATTTCATAGTTTATTAGTCATATCAAATGAATGATTTAACGGTAAGATAAAAATATCAATATTGGAGTGATAGTATGTTGTTTAAGTGTAAAATGTGTGGGGGAGATATAGAACCAATTAATGGTACAAATACTGGTAGATGTTTGTATTGTAAAAGTGTTATGACCCTTCCAAATTTATAAAATGAGAAAATAGTAAATCTATACAATAGAGCTAATTTTTTAAGAATTAATAATGATTTTGATAAAGCTAAAGAAGTTTACGAAAATATTTTATCAATGGACAATAAACAAGTAGAAGCTCATTGGGGTTTGATTCTTTGTAAGTATGGTGTTGAATATGTCGATGATCCAAAAACAAAGAAAAAAGTACCAACTTGTCATAGAACTAGAGATTATTCTATTTTTACTGATAGTGATTATAAAATTATAAAAAAACATTCATATGGTGATGCCTTAGCGTTATATGAAGCTGAAGCTAAACAAATAGATGATATACAAAAAGGTATCTTAAAAATTTCTTCTAAAGAAAAACCATACGATGTATTTATCTGTTATAAGGAAACTGATAATAATGGTGAGAGAACACATGATTCAGTAATTGCTCAAGATATATATGATAAGCTTACCTCAGTTGGCTTAAAAGTCTTTTTTGCTCGTATAACTTTAGAAAATAAATTAGGTGTTGAATATGAACCATATATATACTCAGCTTTAAAGAGTTCTAAAGTTATGCTTGTCGTTGGTACTGATATCGATAACTTTAATGCTGTATGGGTAAAAAATGAGTGGAGACGTTATCTAGAAATGATGGAAACTGACAAAGGCAAAACTTTGATTCCTGTTTATAGCAAGATTGATGCTTATAAGTTACCAGAAGAATTTGCTATGTTACAAGCTCAATCGATGGATAAAGTTGGAGCTATCCAAGATTTGACACGTGGGGTAAAAAAAATTGTTGATGAATATAAAAATGTCGAAGTTGATGATATTGATGCTGAAACGGTTGCCAAAGTACAAAAAGCTTTAGAAGAATCTAGAAGTGTTGGAAATGGTCAATATGAAGTAAATATCGTTAAAGAAAATTTACCTGTTTGGTACTATATATTATGTATTGTAACAATCTTCTTTTATTCATTTTTTAAATTGATAGTTATTGCTGTATGTAATCCAGTCTCATTATTGACTTTTGAGCGTGTCTCATTCTCTTATAATAAAGAATTATTCATAGTTTCACTTTTATATATTCTTTTTTTAGCTAGTTATGTCGCTTGCTTATTTATTCATAGGAAAACACACAAAATAGCTAAAAAGTTTTTACCATTTCTTATCTTTGCTTTAACTATAAAATTTGCTTTATATTTGAATAGTTATCTGGTTCCTGGTAAAATTAGCTATTTTATTCTTGATTATGGTCTTGATATTGCTGTTCTTTTGGTATCATATTTTATTGTTCCTAAATGGAATTTAAATATGTCATCCAAATCAATTATGAATGCTGAAGAAAGAGATAAACAAATTATAAAAAATAATTATTTACGTGAACATTATAAAGCAAAAGAAAAAAACAAAGATAATCGATTTACCAAAAGAGTTCCAATCATTTTATTAATTATAATAGTTATTATATATGCTTTAATTGCATTAAAAATTTGGAATCGTTTACCTTATCGTCAAAGTAATGGAAAAGATAGTTCAGTAAATCAAATATATGTTTTAGGGCATAAAAAAATATATGCTAGTGATAATTTAGATAGTAAAATTTTAGCTTCTGTAAGAGGTGGAGACTATTATGATATTTTAGATTTTGATGAATTAAAACAAAGCGATGATTTATCATTTTATGGCTTTGCAAAAATTAAAACAAATAAAGGTATTGAAGGATACTTATATTTGGGAGAGAAAAATTATAATCACTATAATGGGTATGATTATGAAATAATATGTGGTGAAGATGATGAAGAATGTTCTAGTAAATTTCATTATTCAAATAGTCGTGATACATCTGTTAATCAAGTTGAGGTAATAACCGAAACTTTAAATATCAGAAAAGACCATAGTAAAAATTCTTCTTCACTCGCAGTCGCAAAAGAAGGCGATATTTTCACCATTAATGATACTTATATAGAAGAAATAACTGAAACAAGATGGAATGATGATATTTTTTCAGATAATTTTGGTTCTTATAAAGTTGTTGTGGAAAAAAGAAATTGGTATAAAGTAACAACTTCAAATGGTATCGAAGGGTGGGTTTGTGCCAGTGCAGCAAGCGATGTTTATTTAAAATATTTAAGTGCAAATTAGGAGGTAATTATGGCAATTTTTGAAGTAATAAAAAAAACTAAGGATGATAAATTTGTAGTATCTAGATATCCTAGAAGAAATTTTAATACTGGTTCAAAATTAATTGTTGACGAATCACAAGAAGCTTTATTTTATTCAATGGGAAAAGCTTTAGATTTATTTGGACCTGGCAAATACACTTTAGAGACAGGCAATATTCCCCTTTTAAGGTCGATTATTAATATTCCAACTGGTGGAAGAAGTGCTTTTACTTGCGATGTTTATTTTATCGATAAAAGTGTTCAAAACTTTAGATGGGGAACACCATCTAAATTGGAATTTTTAGAGCCTATTTATAATTTTCCAATTAAAGTAGGAGCATGTGGTGAAGTTCGTTTTCAAGTTGACGATTCTAGAAAAATTGTTACCAAATTAGTAGGAATTAAAAATCATTTTGATAATGAAAGTATCGATGATTTCTTCACATCACAAATTCTTGTTAAAGTTAAATCTTATTTAACAAACATTATTAAAGAAGAAAAAATTTGTATTTTTGAAATTGATAGTAGATTAGATGAAATTAGTGATACTTTAAAGGAAATGTTACAAAAAGATTTTGATGAATTTGGTATTAAATTACAAAAATTCTTTGTAACAAATATTGCAAAGCCTGAGGAAGATAAGCAATATTTACAATTTAAAGAATTATACTTTAAGCAAGGTGTTGTTCTAGCAAATGCCGAAATAGATAAAAAAATAGGTACAATTGAAGCAGAAAAAGAAGCAATACAGACAACCATTGGTTCACAAGCTAAAGCACAAGCACGTATGCAAGAAGGATATACATATCAAGAAGAAAAGCAATTTGATGTTAGTAAAACATGGGCTCAAAACGAAGCTGTAGGGCAACTTAATAATATTGGTGTTGGTTTAGGTGTCATGAGTGGAGTTAGTAGTAATATTGGTGAAAAAGTATCCAATACTGTAACTGGAGCTTTTGCTACTACAACAAATGGTGTTGCTTTCTGTAGATTTTGTGGAAGAAAACTAGAGGCTGATTCATTATTTTGCTCTGGTTGTGGAAAGAAGGTAAAATAATGAAAAAAGTTATTGCCTCACTAGTTGGCTTTATTATTTTAATAACTATATTATTGATAACCAATTTTAATGCTCCAAAAATAGATTTAACAATTTATGCTAAAGATGATAGTTTTGCTTCTAAATATGCAAATAAACATTCTCTTAATTTAGAAAAAGTTTCTTCAAGTGAAGAAGACGAATTTTATATTGCTATTGAAGAATTTGAATATAATAAAACTGATGACGGTATAGAAATTGTTTCTTATTCAGGTATTAGTAAAAAACTAGTTATACCTGAAAAAATAGACGGTTATCAAGTTGTTAGTATAAACGATAGTTTATTTGAAAACAAAAATATTGAGGCAATTGTTATCTCAAATAAAGTAAAGAATGTTGAAAGTGAAAATATCAAAATTGAATGTATGAAATCTCCTTACTGTGAATCTTTAGTAGCAGATGATAATGTAGATGCTATTATGTTAAATGATTCTACTAATATAGATTTTAGTAATTATAATGGTTTAGTAGAATATAACTTAAAAAATGACGAAATAGAAGTAACAAAAAGTATTAGTATTAATAATGCTACTATTATTCCTGTAAGTATCAATGGTTACACTGTTACTAGTATTAATGTTGATTTAGAAAATATTTCTAAAATATATGTTCCTGAAAGTGTTTCGAATATTAATTTAAAAGGTGTTGATTATTTTTATTCACATATCGTTATTGTTATGAGCATATCTTACATTTTATATTTAATTATGGTATTAATTGATAAACATGAGAATTTAAATTCTACAACAAATAGTGTAGCATTATATATAGTATCAATTCTTTATTTATTAGTTATAGGATATTTCTCAATTAATTATAGTGTTATTTATTATATCCAAGTAATTATTGCAAGCTTAATATATATTGTTTTAGGAATTCTTTTAAAAATAAATAAAAAGCAAAGTATAAAATACGAAAATAAAGTAAAAGAACAAACCATGTTTATTGAGGAAACTTTAAATATACTAGATAGTGTTGATAGTGAAGATAAATATGAATTAAAAGAGATTATTCGTTATTCTGATCCAGTTTCTATTGAAGAAGTAAAAGATATTGAAAAAGAAATTAAAGATAAAATTTCAAATATAGATTCAGATGTAGCTTCAGAAATAAAAGAATTAATAAAGAAACGTAATAACATCATTAAAAGTAAAAAATAAAATCTTTTTAAATTTAACTAAGTAGATTAGTTTATTAATCTACTTTTTCTATGCCATAATTAAATAAGAAAGAGATGAGATATTGATTAAATTTGAAGATTTTATAAAATTAGATAATAAAGTAGGGACTATTCTAAAGGCTAAAGTATTTGAAAAAACTAAAAAAGTGCTTATCAATTAGAAATAGATTTCGCAGATAATATTGGTATTAAAAAATCTTCTGCACAAATAACAGAAGTGTATTCTATAAATGAATTAGTTGGCAAACAAGTTTTAGCTGTAATTAATTCTCCGCCTAAACAAATTGATGATTTTTTATCAGAAGTATTAGTTCTTGGAATCTATAGTAAAGATGGGATTGTTTTAATTACCCTAGATAAAAAAAGTTACGAATGGATATAAATTAGGATAATTTATATAATCAATATATGAAGAAATAAAACAAATTAGTTTTAATGTTTTCTTAACAAAACTAAGATACAATCTAAATAGTGGTGATAATATGTGATACTTATAATTGAAGATAAATTTAATTTAGGAGATATTATTTCGACTAGGTAAAAAAAGAAAAATATATGCTTGATATAGCTTTAAATGGTATTTATAACTTAATTATTTTAGATGCGATCTTACCTTTTATTGGCGGTTTTGAAATTTTAAAGATAATTAGAGAAAATAATATTGATGTAAAAATAATTATGCTTACAGCTAAATCTGAATTAGAAGATAACCTTAATGGTTTTAATTATGGTACTGATGATTATATAAATAAAAAATTATATTTAACAATGTAACTAGGTAGAAAAACAAATGATACAATAGATGATTGCCCTAAAAAAAGTTTACTAAACAAGAGGTTAAATTAAAATCTTATAATAGTGAAAGAGTTTTAGATATACCTGATATGGTATTTGAAACTATCATAAGTGAAAGACAAAAATGAAAAAAAACAAAAAAAGAAGAATAAATGACAAAACTAATCCTTTTTATGACCATAACTATATATGTTGTTTTACTTATGGGAAACCAAGAAGCAAAGATTTTCACAGAAAGTATTATTTAAAACTATTAGAAGATAATAATTTACCTAAAATTAGATTTCATGATCTAAGGAATGCTTATTCTACTCTACTTTTAATCAATAATTTTGATTTAAAGGCAGTATCAAAGTTATTAGGATACGCATTAACAATTATTACATCTAATGTCTATTTTGATAAAAATAAGATAATTATTGATTATACTAATGAAATGAATAGTTATATTGATAGAGTTAAACATAAAGCTAATTTAGTAGATAAAAATGCTATATTATTAGATGATTTAGATATGAATGTTATGGTAAAGAGATTTTTAACATAAAATAGCAAAAAAAGTTCAAAATAATGCAAGGAAACATATATCTGTTTTCTTGTTTTGTTTTATAATAAGTGATAAAATAATGTTACAAAAATTTATAAAGCGGGTGATAAAATGTTCAAATTAGTTTCAAAATACAAACCTAGTGGAGACCAACCAGAAGCAATAGAAGCATTAGTAGAAGGAATAAAAACAGGAAAAAAACATCAAGTACTATTAGGCGCAACAGGAACAGGAAAAACATTTACAATCGCAAATGTAATTAAAGAAATTAATAAACCAACTCTAGTACTTGCTCATAATAAAACTCTAGCAGGACAACTTTATTCAGAACTAAAAGAACTATTTCCAGAAAACCATGTTGAATATTTTGTTTCATACTATGATTACTATCAACCAGAAGCATATGTTGCAAAAACAGATACTTATATAGATAAAGATGCATCAATAAACGATGAAATAGACGAATTAAGACATTCAGCAACAGCAGCGCTTTTAAATAGTAAAGATGTTATAGTAGTTGCCTCAGTTTCATGTATATATGGAATAGGTGAAATAGAAGAATATAAAAATCATTTACTTGTACTATCTACAGGACAAACTATCGAAAGAGAACAGATACTAGAAAAATTAATAGATATGCTATATGAAAGAAATAATATAGACTTTAAAAGAGGAACATTTAGAGTAAGAGGAGATATAATAGAAATAATTCCAATAAGTTTTCACAACAAAGGAGTAAGAATAGAATTTTTTGGAGATGAAATAGAAAGACTTTGCGAATTTGATACAGTAACAGGAGCAGTTACAAGCGTAAAAAAAAGCATTACAATATTTCCAGCAAGTCATTTCGTAACAAGTGAAGAAAGATTAAAACAAGCAGTTAAAAATATAAATGAAGAATTACAAGAAAGATTAGAATACTTTAAAAAAGAAAACAAATATATCGAACATCAAAGATTAATGGAAAGAACAAATTATGATATGGAATTATTATCAGAAACAGGATTTTGTAGAGGAGTTGAAAACTATTCTCGTCATTTAGCGTTAAAGAAACCAGGAGAAACTCCAACAACACTTATGGATTTCTTTGGAAAAGACTTTTTACTCGTAATAGATGAATCACATGTAACACTACCACAAGTAAGAGGAATGTTTAATGGAGATAGAGCTAGAAAACAAGTACTTGTTGATTATGGATTTAGATTACCTAGTGCATTAGATAATAGGCCACTAAAATTTGATGAATTTGAAAGCAAAATAGATGATGTAATATATGTTTCAGCGACACCAAATGAATATGAAATAGAAAAATCAAATAACAGAATAGTAGAACAAATAATAAGGCCAACAGGATTATTAGACCCAACAATTGAAGTAAAACCAACTAAAAATCAAATAGATGATTTAATAGAACAAATATATAAAAGAATAGAAAAAAACGAAAGAACATTAGTAACAACACTTACAATAAAAATGGCAGAAGAATTAACAAATTACTTAAAAAAATTAAACATAAAAGTCGCTTATTTACATAGTGAAGTAAAAACATTAGAAAGATTAAAAATAATTAGAGATTTAAGAATAGGTAAATATGATGTTTTAGTAGGTATAAATTTACTTCGTGAAGGATTAGATATACCAGAAGTAAGCTTGATAGCGATAATGGATGCAGATAAACAAGGATTCCTTAGAAGTTCAAGGAGTTTAATACAAACAATAGGAAGAGCTGCAAGAAATAGCGAAGGACATGTTATAATGTATGCAGATACTATAAGTGAATCTATGGATATTGCAATAAAAGAAACAGAAAGAAGAAGAACAATACAAAACGAATACAACATAAAAAATAATATTACTCCAAAAACAATAATAAAAGAAATAAGAGATGTAGTATCAAATAATGAAGAAATAAAAACAGAAGAAAAAATGTCTAAAAAAGATAAACAACAATTAATTATTAAAATAGAAGAAGAAATGAAAAAAGCAGCTTCAGAATTAGACTTTGAAAGAGCAATGGAATTAAGAGATGCATTATTTGAATTAAAAAGTAGTAATTAGATATAAAATAAATGGTATAATTATATTGGAGATGGACTATGAAAAATATAAAGCCAATTACTATTGTTAAATGGATTTGTAAAATATTAGGATATGCTTTAATATTAATGACTATATCAATTATATTTAAAAAAAGCATATACATTGATAATTCTAATTATGGAATATGGTGTTTATTAATATCAATAATAATTTATTTATTAAATAAAACAGTAAAACCACTTTTATTTTGGTTAACACTCCCAATAACAGGCATAACTTTAGGACTTTTCTATCCATTCATTAACATATTGATTTTATATTCAGTTTCATTTATATTGGGAAATCACTTTAATATTACAGGAAATATATTTCTAGCATTTTTAATAGCGATTTTGATTTCAATTATGAATTTTATAATGAATGAAATAATAGATTGGCTATTTAGAAAGGAAAAATAATATGAACCCTATATTTTTAAAAATAGGCAATATTTCTATTTATTGGTATTCTATATTTATTTTACTTGCTATAATAACAGCTTGCTTAATCGTATATATACAATTAAAAAAAGAAAAAGTATCAATTACTTTTATAGAGAATCTGTTCTTTTATACAGTAATATTTGGTTTAATAGGAGCCCGTATATATTATGTAATATTTGAATATCAACAATATATTAATAATCCAATTGATATATTTAAAGTATGGGAAGGTGGACTTGCAATACATGGGGGAATAATTGCAGGTTTAATAACAGTATTAGTATTAACAAAGAAAAATAAAATTCCAACATTAAAAATAACAGATATGATAGTACTTGGATTAATAATAGGACAAGCAATAGGTAGATGGGGAAATTTCATGAATGGAGAGGCATATGGCCCTGCTATATCATTATACGATTTACAACAACTTCATATACCAGAACACATAGTAACAGGCCCAATAATATTTATAGAAAACATACTTAATATTAATGTTTTTCAAACATTAATAAATGGACCAATATTTATTATTCAAAATATATCAAATCTACATCTACCACAATTTATAATAGATGGAATGAATATAAATGGAGTTTACCATCATCCAACATTTTTATATGAATCATTATGGAATGTATTAGGATTTATAATTTTAATTACATTTAAAATTACAAAATCATTAAAAAATGGACAATTAACAGGAATATACTTTATTTGGTATAGTATTGGAAGATTCATGATAGAAAGCTTAAGACAAGATAGTTTAATGTTATTTGGAATATTAAAACAAGCACAAGTAATATCAATATTATTAATAATAATAGGTATTATAATTATAATATTACCAAGAAAAATCAACCAAACACATAAAAGTAATAAAATATATTAGGAATTATAATTCCTTTTTTATTTGTTTAAATTTTAAATATATTGTATAATTAATGAGGTGATGACAATGAATAAAAAAATAGTTGTCCTAGGTGGTGGGAATGGAATGTCCACTTTACTTAGAGGCCTAAAACAGTTTCCTGTTGATTTAACTGCTATTGTTTCAGTATGTGATGATGGAGGTAGTACAGGAAAACTTAGGAAAGAATTTAATACACCAGCTGTTGGCGATATAAGAAGAGTTTTAATTTCTTTATCAGAAACAGAACCATTATTTGAAAAAATGTTCAATTATAGGTTTAAATCAAATGGTTATATAGATGGCGATGTAGTAGGTAATTTCTTATTACAAGCAATGTCAGATATAACAGGTTCTATGTCAGATGGTATAGAAGCACTAGGAAAAGTTTTAAATTTAAAAGGAAAGGTGTTACCTTTAACAGAAAAAGGGGATATAACACTCGTTGCAAAAATGACTGATGGAACTATAGTTGAAGGAGAACATTATATAACGAAAGCAAATAAAAAAATAGAAGAAGTTTATTATAAAGAAAATCCCAAAATAACACCAGAAGCAATTAAATCAATAAAAGAGGCTGACTTAATAATATTAAGTATGGGAAGTTTATATACAAGCATAATACCAAATTTAATATCACCAGAAATAAAAAAAGCTTTAGAAAATACAAAAGCAAAAATAATGTATATATGTAATATGGTAACTCAACCTGGGGAAACAGACGATTTTACTGTAAGCGACCATATAAAAGTTTTAAATAAATATTTAGGAAAAAGAAAAGTAGATGTAGTAGTTGTAAATTCTGCGCATATTGATGTGGATATAGCAGAGAAATATCAAACTTTAGAACAAAAAGACCCTGTTATTTTTGATAAAAAAGAAGTAGAAAAATTAGGAACACAAATAATATCAGATAATTTCTTAAAAATAGAAGATGATATGTTAAGACATGATGTTGTTAAAGTGGCTTTAAATATATTTACATATTTGTTATAGTATGTCATTTACAAGCAATATAAAAACAGAAATAAGCAAATTAAATGTAACAGAAGCCGAAAAAATATCAGAACTATCATCGATAGTGGCAAATTCTTCTCAAATAGACGATACAATAAAAATAACTACTGAAAATGCAAGTGTCGCTAGAAGAATATATAGCTTAGAAAGAGAAATTTATAAAATTGTTCCAAAAGTAACAGTAAGAAAAGGATATAACTATAATAAATCATATATATATATAATTGAAGCAAAATACGATATAAAAAGATTTTTAAATTATTTAGGAATGGATGAAATAGGAATACCATTTGAATATATAATAGCCGATGATAATTTAATGAGGGCATATTTAAGGGGACTATTTATTTCATGTGGTAGTATAAATGACCCTAAGAAATCAAGATATCATTTAGAATTTTTAGTTCAAAGTGAAGATTATGCACAATTTATAAAAAAAATGCTAAATAATTATGACTTAAATAGTAAAGTGTTAAAAAGAGAAACAAAATATATGGTATATATAAAAGAAGCCGAAAAAATAGGAGATTTTCTTAGAATAATTAATGCCCCACAGGCAGTTTTATATTATGAAGATATAAGAATATATAGAGACCATAAAAATATGACTAACAGACTTAATAATTGTGAACAAGCAAATGTTGATAAAATAATAGAAACAGCTTCTAAACAAGTAAAATATATAGAATTATTAAAAGAAAAAGATTTATATGATTTACTTTCAGAAAAAGATAAAATAGCAGCAGAATATAGGATTAAATATCCAGAAGCATCATTACAAGAATTAGCAGAAATTATTACAATAGAAACTAATAATTCTATAACAAAATCTGGTTTACATCATAGATTTAATAAAATTAAAGATTTATCTAGTAAAGGAGTAAAAAAATGAAATGTAATAATTGTGGATATGAAAACAAAGATGCATTCTTTTGCGCTAAATGTGGTAAAAAATTAACTACTGATGTATCTAAAACTATAAATGAAAAGAAAAATAAAAATTTAGTTAAAACTCTAATAATTATAGGTATATCTATATTATTAATAGTTTTATTTATATTAATAAAATTAATATTTTTTAACTCAAAAACAAATAATTCATATAATATTTATAATGAAAATAATCCAATAATAGTAGAAAAAGATGGATTATATGGATATATAAATAAAGATGGAAAAGTATTAATTAGACCAACTTATAAAGAAGCATCACAATTTATAGGAAATCATACTTTGGTATCTATTAGAGATTATGATTCACAAACAGGTTCTAAATATCAAATAATAGATAAAAAAGGTAAAGTTAAATATGAAAGTGATACTTATTCAAACATAGATTATGATAAAGAAAACGATATATGGGTAATTGATGGAACTTTATATGATGGAAATATGAATAAAATTACCAAAGGTATATATGTACAATATGAAGGTTATGGATATTCATATTATGAATCAAATAACGAATCAGGAATAATTGATTCAAAAGGAAAAATTGTTTTTAAATGGAACGATGAAAATATAAATTTGGATATATCTGATTCAGATACCAAAGACCATTATGCAGAAGTAACAAATTTGGAAGATAAGGATTTAATTATATCATTAGAAACAGGTAAGATTTTATTTGAAAACCCAGATACTTCAAAATACAATATAATGGCAGGTGATGATAATATATTTGAATTATATGATAGAAGAACATATGATGAAGTAGATTATTTATGGTTTAAAGATAATAAACTTGCGTTTAGACTAAATGACCCTGCTTATAGTGTAGAGTTAAAAACTCAAAATTTATTAGAAATTGACTATGGAACTTATTATGAAGATTATGGAAAAACTCAAAGGAAATATTATTATGATTATAAAAATGATAAGTTATTAGAAAATTATATTGAAGAAGAAACAGGTTTTTCTATAGGAGATTATGTACAATTTTCTTGTTCTAGTAAAAAAGGTTTAATGAAAAATGATAAAATAGTACTACCTTGTGAATATGATAATATTAAATATCTAAACAATAATGTATATGAATATTTGCATACTAAAAATAAGGACTTAATTATTTTAGAACAAAATGATAATATTTGTTTATATAATATAAATAATAAAAAATGTGTTTATAAATTTAAAACAACTAACATTAATGATATTGATGTTTATGATAGTACATTTATAACATATACTGACAATAATGATAATAATGTAGTTTATAATATTTTATCAAATAAAGAAATGATTTTTGATGAATACTCTGACATAGAAGTTTATTCAAATAATATTACAATTGAAAAAGATAATGTAGTATCTTATTATAATGTAAGCCTAAAGAAAATATGTGAGGTTTAAAGGTTAGTTAGTAAGACTAGCCTTTTTCTGTATAGAAATGTAAAACTTATTAGAAGAAATTTTTTTATTAGTTTAATGTAGAAACTATATTTTGATATTCTGTAAAATTTGAGAAAAATTTTCAAAAAAATTCTAAAAAAGTCTTGATTTTCATATAATAATTATGTATAATTTTGAATGTGTGGCATGCGATGATGTGTGAGGTTGCTGAAACACCGGGTTAAGTTGTAAATAAAAATAACCTAGTATTCAGGTTTTTGCACGGAGCAAGTCTATACTAGATATAGGCGAGAGGAGGATACAAAATGTCTAAAACTAAAGTTCGTATCAAATTAAAAGCTTTTGAACACAAAAGCGTAGATGCTGCTTGCGCTAAAATAATTGAAACTGTTAAGAGGACGGGTGGAGAAGTAAGTGGACCAATTCCACTTCCAACTGAAATTGAAAAAGTTACAATTTTAAGAGCTGTTCACAAAGACAAAGATTCACGTGAACAATTTGAGAAAAGAACACACAAAAGACTAATTGATATCATAAATCCAAGTAAGGAAACTATTGAGGCACTAACTCATTTAGATATCCCAAGTGGAGTAGATATTAAAATAATATTATAGGAGGAAAAAATATGAAAAAAGGAATCTTAGGTCGTAAAATTGGAATGACTCAAGTATTTACAAAATCTGGTAAATTAGTTCCTGTAACTGTTGTTGAAGTTGAACCAAATATTGTTACTCAAATTAAAACAATTGAAAACGATGGTTATGAAGCTATTCAACTTGGTTTTGATACAAAGAGGGAAAAGTTAGCGACAAAAGCTTCTGCTGGACATACTAGCAAAGCAAATACTACACCTAAGCGCTTCTTTAAAGAAATTAAAGGTGTAGACATTAATAACTATTCATTAGGACAAGAAATAACAGTAGATATTTTTGAGCCTGGTGAAGTAGTAGATGTAACAGGAACTACAAAAGGTCATGGGTTCCAAGGTGTTATTAAAAGACATAATCAAAGTAGAGGACCTATGGGACATGGTTCACATTATCATAGAAGACCAGGTTCAATGGGAACAATGAGACCAATGCGTGTTTTTAAAGGTAAAAAATTACCAGGACATATGGGAGTATTAACAGTAACTATTCAAAACCTTGAAATAGTAGCTGTTGATAAAGAAAATAATGTAATATTAGTTAAAGGTAATATACCAGGACCTAAAAAGTCATTAGTAATTATAAAATCTTCTGTTAAAAATCCAGGAAAAGTTAACGAAGTAGAAGAATTAAATTCATATGCTGAAATAACTCCTGAAGTAGAAGAGGCAGTTGCAACAACTGAAGCTGTTAATGAAACAGAAACAGCAGAAACTGAAGAAACTTTAGAAACAGCAGAAACTACTGAAGAATCAGAAACTTCTGAAGAACCAGAAACTTCTGAGGCTACAGAAGAATAGGAGGAATATAGATGTCTAAATTATCTGTATTAAATACTAAGGGTGAAAAAGTAAGCGATATTACATTATCAAAAGAAATCTGGGAAGTACAAAATGATGCTGTATTATATGATGCAATTACTTTATCAAGAAATTCATTAAGACAAGGTACAGCTGATACAAAAACACGTTCAGAAGTAAGTGGAGGAGGAGCAAAACCTTGGAGACAAAAAGAAACAGGTCGTGCTCGTCAAGGAAGTACACGCGCTCCACATTGGTATCATGGTGGTGTAGTTTTTGGACCACATCCAAGAGATTACAGCAAAAAAATGAATCGTAAAGAAAGAAGATTAGCTTTAAAAGCTGCTCTATCTTGCAAAGCAAAAGACAAAGAATTAATAGTTATAGATAAATTTGAATTAGAAGGTAATAAAACTAAAGAAGTTAAAACATTACTATCAAATTTAAAAGCTGAAAAGAATGTATTAATAGTTGTAGATGAACTATCAGAAAATATGATTTTAGCTACTCGTAATTTAAGAAATGTTATTTTATTACAAGCTGATGAAATAAATGTTTTAGATATAATTTCAGCAGATAAAATGATAGCAACAGAAAAAGCTATTAAACAAATAGAGGAGGTGCTTATCTAATGATGAGTAATTATAGAGATATTATAAAAGCACCAATCGTTACAGAAAAAAGTTCTGATTTAGCAAAAAATAATGTTATTGTATTTAGCGTTGATGTTAAAGCAAATAAAACTCAAATTAAACAAGCAATAGAAAAAGTATTCAATGTAAAAGTAGATAGCGTTAATACAATAAATGTAAAACCTAAGAAAAAAAGAGTAGGTCGTTACACAGGTAAAACTGTTAAGGTAAAAAAAGCAATTGTTAAACTAAGTGAAGGTAGTTCAATAGAACTTAACTAAGGAGGGTAATCATGGCTATAAAAACATTTAAACCTATGACTAATGGTACTCGTGGTATGTCTAAATTAGTTAATACTGAAATAACTAAAGATACACCAGAAAAATCACTAGTTGTAACATTAAAGAAAAATGGTGGTCGTAATAACCAAGGAAAAATCACATTAAGACATCGTGGTGGTGGAGAAAAAAGAAAATATCGTATTATCGATTTCAAAAGAAATAAAGATAATATAATTGGTACAGTTTCTTCAATAGAATACGACCCAAATAGAACATCAAACATTGCTTTAATTAATTATTCTGATGGAGAAAAAAGATATATAATTGCTCCAAAAGGATTAAAAGTAGGGGATAAAGTAGAAAGTGGAGCATCAACAGATATAAAAATTGGTAATTCACTAGAACTTGGAAATATACCTGAAGGTACTTTAGTTCATAATGTTGAATTAAAAGCAGGAAAAGGTGGCCAAATGGCTCGTACTGCTGGATCTAGTATTCAAATATTAGGACGTGAAGGAAAATATACACTACTTCGTTTAACAAGTGGAGAAGTTCGTAAAGTATTAAGTACTTGTAGAGCTACAATTGGAGAAGTAGGAAATGCTGATCATGAATTAGTAAGTATTGGTAAAGCAGGACGCAAAAGACATATGGGTATTAAACCAACAGTTCGTGGTTCTGTTATGAACCCTAATGATCACCCTCATGGTGGTGGAGAAGGTCGTACACCTGTAGGTCGTAAAGGACCTGTTACTCCATGGGGAAAACCAGCTTTGGGTTATAAAACACGTGATAAGAAAAAAGCAAGCGACAAACTAATTGTACGTCGTCGTAAAAAATAGGGAAAGGAATTGAATTAAATGGCTAGAAGTTTAAAAAAAGGACCTTATGTAGCAGAACATCTAATGAAAAAGGTCGAAAAATCAAATGAATCAGGAAAAAAAGAAGTTATAAAAACTTGGTCTCGCCGTTCAACAATCTACCCTGAATTTATTGGACACACATTTGCTGTTCATAATGGTAAAGAATTTATACCTGTTTATGTTACTGAAGACATGGTTGGTCATAAATTAGGTGAATTTGCATTAACACGTAAATTTGGTGGACATGGCGAAAATAAAGTAAAATAATTTAAGTATCAGGAAGGAGGACTAAAATGGAAGCATTAGCGATTGCAAAAGGAGTTAGGATTGCACCTCGTAAAGCTCGTTTAGTTATAGATTTGATACGTGGAAAAAGCGTAGAAGAAGCAGATAAAATATTAAAAAATATTAATAAAGAAGCAGCTAGACTATCAAGAAAAGTTTTAGTGTCTGCTGTAGCAAATGCTGAAAATAACTTAAATTTAGACAAATCTAAATTATATGTTAAAGAAGCAATTGTAAACGAAGGACAAGTAATGAAAAGAATGAAATTTGGTTCTCGTGGACATGTTGATCCTATTAAAAAGAGAACAAGTCATATAAAGATAGTTGTTAGTGAAAAATAAGCAAAGGAGGAAACCTTGTGGGTCAAAAAGTTAGTCCAATAGGACTTAGAATTGGCATCAACAAAACTTGGGAATCAAAATGGTACGCAGGTAACAAAGATTTCTCAAAATATTTAAATAACGATGTTAAAATTCGTAGATTTTTATCAAAAAAATTAAAAGACGCTGCAGTAGCAAGTATTCTTATTGAAAGAACAAGTGCTAAAGTTGACATAATTATCAATACTGCAAAACCTGGCGTAGTAATTGGCCATGGTGGCGATGAAATAGAAAAATTAAAAAAAGAATTATCAAAATTAATAAACGAAGATGTGCAAATTTCTATTATGGAAGTTAAAAATCCAGATATGGTTGCAGCACTAGTTGCAGAAAGTATTGCGCATCAAATTGAAAATCGTGTTTCATTTAGAATTGCTCAAAAAAGAGCTATTAGAAATGCGATGAAAGCAGGAGCAAAAGGAATTAAGACTTCAGTATCAGGACGTTTAGGTGGAGCTGATATGGCAAGAACAGAAGGATATGTTGAAGGAAATGTTCCACTTCATACTTTAAGAGCTGACATCGATTATGCACATAAGGAAGCAGATACTACTTATGGTAAAATAGGTGTTAAAGTATGGATTTATAAAGGAGAAATCCTTCCTGAAAAGAAAAATAAGGGAGGTAATGAAGATGGCAGTCATTCCAAAAAGAACTAAATATCGTCGTCCACATCGTTTAGTATATGACGGTATAGCTAAAGGAAATAAAGAATTACACTTTGGTGAATATGGTTTAAAAGCAGAAGAAGGTGCTTGGATAACTCAACAACAAATCGAAGCTGCCCGTGTTGCTATGACTCGTTATATGAAACGTGGAGGAAAAGTATTTATAAATATATTCCCTCACTTATCATTAACTAAAATACCTTTGGAAACTCGTATGGGTAAAGGTAAAGGTCAACCAGAAGTATGGGTTGCAGTTGTTAAAAAAGGTAAAATTATGTTTGAAATTAGTGGAGTAAATGAAGAAACAGCAAGAGAAGCTTTAAGACTTGCTATGCATAAACTTCCAATCAAATGTAAATTTATAAAGAAAGAAAGTGGTGAGACTAATGAAAAATAGTGAAATCAGAAATATGTCAACAGAAGACCTTACTAAAAAAATAGAAGAATACAAAGCTGAACTATTTAATTTACGTTTAAGTCAAGCCACAGGAAACCTTGAAAAACCTTCAAGAATTAGAGAATTAAGAAAGTTAGTTGCTCGCATGAAAACAATTTTACGCGAACGCGAACTATCAGAGTAGGAGGTTAAAAAGTGGAAAAAAGAACTCAAGAATTAGTTGGAAAAGTTGTCAGCGCTTCAGCAGATAAAACAATTACAGTTTTAGTTGAAACTTATAGAAAAGATAATTTATACAAAAAACGTGTAAAATATTCTAAAAAGTATGCTGCTCATGATGAAAAAAATGAGGCTAGTGTAGGAGATACAGTTCGTATTGTAGAAACTAGACCTTTATCTAAAACTAAACATTTTCGTTTAGTTGAAATAGTAGAAAAAGCAATTATATTATAATTGTAAAACGAATAGGAGGATTAATATATGATTCAACAACAAAGTCGTTTAAAAGTTGCTGATAACTCAGGTGCTCGTGAACTTATGGTTATAAGAGTACTTGGTGGAAGCAAAGTTAAAACAGGAAATATTGGTGATATAGTAGTTGGAACTGTAAAAAAAGCAACTCCTAACGGTACAGTAGCACGCGGAAAAGTTGTAAAAGCTGTAGTTGTTAGAAGTAAGTTTGGTCTTAGAAGAGAAGATGGTTCTTATATTAAATTTGATGATAATGCTTGCGTTATTATTAAAGATGATAAGACACCTGTTGGAACTCGTATATTTGGACCGGTTGCACGTGAATTACGTGATGAAAACTATATGAAAATTGTATCACTTGCTAAAGAAGTATTATAGGTTGGAGGAAAAATATGGAATTTAAGACAGGAGATAAAGTAGTTGTTATTTCTGGAAAATCAAGAGGAAAAGAAGGCACTATTACTAAAGTTCTTAGATCTGAAAACAAAGTAGTTGTTGAAGGTGTTAATATTGTAAAAAAACATATTAAACCAAATGGACAATCAGCTGGTAGCATAGTTGATGTTGAAGCTCCAATTAATGCTTCAAATGTAATGATGATTGATCCAAAAACTAAAAAAAGAACTAGAATAGGTCACATGATAGATAAAAATGGCAAAAAAATTAGAATTTCAAAGAAATCTAATGAAAGCCTTGATTAATTGGAAGGAGGGTATTTATGAACCACCTAAAAGAAAAATATTTAAAAGAAATCGTACCTAGTTTAATGGAAAAACATTCATATAAAAGTGTTATGGAAGTTCCTAAATTAGAAAAAATAGTAGTAAATATGGGTGTCGGTGATGCAACAACTAATAGTAAATTAATAGAAGCTGCTATGGCAGACTTAGAAATAATCACAGGACAAAAGCCTGTTGCTACAAAAGCTAAAAAAGCAATAGCTGGATTTAAAGTTAGAGAAGGCCAAGCTATAGGTTGTAAAGTTACTTTACGTGGAGAAAACATGTATAACTTCTTAGATAAATTAATTGCTATTACATTACCACGTGTTCGTGATTTTAGAGGCGTTTCTCCAAAATCATTTGATGGTAGAGGAAACTATACATTAGGACTTACTGAACAACTTATTTTCTCTGAAATAGAATATGATAATGTTGTTAAAGTACGTGGAATGGATATAGTTTTCGTTACAACAGCTAAAACAAATGAAGAAGCTTACGATTTATTAAAAGGTTTCGGAATGCCATTTAAAAAATAATTATTAGGAGGATATTATGGCTAAAAAAAGCATGATTGTAAAAGCTAGTCGTAAACCTAAGTTCAAAGTACGTGAGTATACACGTTGCGAAAGATGTGGCAGACCTCACGCTGTACTTAGAAAATACGGAATTTGTCGTATTTGCTTTAGAGAACTAGCTTATAAAGGACAAATACCAGGGGTTAAAAAATCAAGCTGGTAGGAAGGGAGGATATATATGGTAACAGACCCAATCGCAGATATGCTTACAAGAATTCGTAATGCAAAAGCGATGCGTTATAAAGAAGTTGAAGTACCCGCTTCAAAAATTAAATTAGAAATTGCAAGAATATTAAAAGAAGAAGGTTATATTAATGATTACAAAGTTAAAGAAACTGAAAATCAAGGTATAATTGTTCTAAATTTAAAATATGGAGAAAAGAAAGAAAGCGTTATTACCGGGTTAAAAAGAATATCTAAACCAGGATTACGTGTATATGCTAAAGCTGAAGAATTACCACGTGTATTAAATGGTCTTGGAATTGCTATTATCTCAACATCAAAAGGAATAATGACAGATAGAGAAGCAAGAAAAGAATCATTAGGTGGAGAAGTATTAGCGTTTATTTGGTAGAAAGAGAGGATTTATATGAGTCGTATTGGAAACAGAATACTTTCATTACCTGCTGGTGTAACTTTAACTGTTAACGATAATGTTGTAACTGTAAAAGGACCAAAAGGAGAACTTTCTACTGAAATTAATAAAAACATAACAGTTACAGTAGAAGGAAATGAAGTTAAAATTACAAGAGAAAATGATAACTTCAAAAACTTTCATGGTACTGCAAATGCTAATATCAAAAACATGATTATTGGTGTTTCAGAAGGTTTCGAAAAGAAACTAGAAGCAGTAGGTGTTGGATATCGTTTTACTTTAAAAGGAAATGAGTTAGTATTAAATATGGGTTATTCACATCCTGTTAATATACAAATTCCTAATGGTATAAAACTAGAAAGTCCAAGCAATACAGAATTATTTGTAAGAGGAATTGATAAACAATTAGTTGGACAATTTGCCTCAGAAATAAGAAAAGTTAGACAACCTGAGCCATATAAAGGTAAAGGAATTCGTTATAGTGATGAAAGAATTATTCGTAAGGAAGGTAAAAAAGCTTCTAAATAATAGAAAAGGAGAGTAAATTCATGATAAAAAAAGAATCTCGCAATGAAGCTCGTTTGGCTAGACATGAACGTGTAAGAAAAAACTTATCTGGAACTGCAGAAGCTCCAAGATTAAATGTGTTTAGATCAAATGGAAATATCTTTGCTCAAATTATTGATGATAAGGCTGGTAATACACTAGTAAGTGCCTCTTCTATTGATAAGGAATTAAACCTTAAAAATGGTGGAAATATAGAAGCTGCCAAAGAAGTAGGTAAATTATTAGCTGAAAGAGCAAAAAAATTAAAAATTAAAAAAGTAGTATTTGATAGAGGTGGATACCTATATCATGGCCGTGTTCAAGCGTTAGCTGAAGCTGCACGTGAAAACGGTTTAGAATTCTAAGAGGAGGGAAATAAATGGAAAAAACAAAAAGAGAACCACGCCCAAAACAATTTGAAGAAGAAATAATCAATATTGGTCGTGTTACAAAAGTAACAAAAGGTGGTCGTCATTTCCGTTTCTCTGCTACAGTTGCTGTTGGAGATAGAAAAGGTCAAGTTGGAATTGGAACAGGTAAAGCAAATGAAGTACCTGATGCAATTAAAAAGGCCGTTCAAGCCGCAACAAAAAATGTAGTAAGAGTATCAATAGTTGATGAAAGAACAATCCCACATGAAGCAATAGGAGTTAGAGGAGCAAGTAAAGTTTTACTTAAACCAGCTACTGAAGGTACTGGAGTTAAAGCAGGAGGTCCTGTTAGATCAGTACTTGAACTTGCTGGAGTTAAAGACATACTTTCAAAATCTTTAGGTTCAAACACTAAAATTAATATGGCATTTGCTACACTAGAAGCATTAAAATCACAAAAAACAGCTGAACAAATTGCTAAATTACGTGGTAAAAAAGTTGAGGAGATATTATAATGAAATTATATAATATTAAACCAGCTGAAGGTGCTACAAAAGTTTCTAAAAGAATTGGTCGTGGTACTTCAAGCGGACATGGAAAAACTGCAGGTAAAGGTCATAAAGGACAAAACGCTCGTAGTGGTGGTGGAGTAAGACCAGGATTTGAAGGTGGACAATTACCACTATTCAGACGTTTACCTAAAAGAGGTTTTAGCAATGCAATGTTCAAAGTAAAATATGCTGTTATCAATTTAAGTGATTTGAATAAATTTGAAGATAATGCAGTAGTAACTCCAGAATTATTAAAAGAAATGGGATTAGTTAAAAATCAATTAGATGGAATAAAAGTTTTAGGAAATGGTACTTTAGAAAAAAAATTAGTTGTAAAAGCACATAAATTTTCTAATGTTGCTAAAGAACAAATAGAAAAACTAGGTGGAAAAGCAGAGGTGATTTAAAATGTTTGCAACAATTAAGCAAATATTTAATCGTAAGAATAGAGATTTACAAAAAAGAATCTTATTCACATTTGCTGCTTTATTCATATTTAAGTTAGGAACAGCAATTGTAGTTCCTGGTATTGACCAAGCATCACTAGGAACTAAAAATATGGGATTTTTAGAATTACTTGATATTATGGGTGGAGGAGCACTATCAAATTTCTCAATATTTGCGTTAGGTGTAAGTCCATATATAACAGCATCTATAATTATTCAATTGCTAGAAATGGACATAGTTCCATACTTATCTGAACTTAGAAAACAAGGTGGAACAGGTAGAGCAAAATTGAATCAAATAACAAGAATCACAGGTATTGTTCTTGCATTTATTCAAGGATATTTATTTTCATTTACATATGTGGGCGGTGGAACTGTAATGGATTATTTACAATTCTCACTAGTACTTACAGCTGGAACTTGTTTCGTATTATGGCTTGGAGACCAAATAACATCAAAAGGTATAGGAAATGGAATATCAATTATAATAATGGCTGGTATTATTTCAAGTATGCCTAATATGTTTAAAACAGCATTTACAGGATTTATAGGAGATTCAGGAAATATTACAGGGATTATTATGTTTATAATATATGTAATAATTTACCTTGCTATAATTATTGGAATAATATATGAACAAAGTGCTGAAAGAAGAATAACAGTACAATATTCAACAAAAACTGTAAGCAGTGTTTATGGTGGTAATCAGAATTATGTACCATTCAAATTAAATTCAGCAGGAGTTATACCGGTTATTTTTGCATCCGCATTAATTTCAATACCTGGTGTAATAGCAAGTTTTCTAAATAATCAAGCATTTACAAATTTTGTATCAAAATGGTTAACTATGACATCTGTAACAGGATTCATACTATATATAATTCTTATATTTGCATTTTCATATTTCTATACATTTATGCAAATAAGACCAAGCGATATGGCTGAGAATTTACAAAAAAATGGTGGATATATACCAGGAATTAGACCTGGAGAGGAAACAGTAGATTACATTACAACAGTTTTGAAAAGATTAACAGTTGTTGGAGCAACAGCTTTAGCTGTAATTGCCGCTTTACCAATTATATTTGGAATGTTAACAAACTTACCAAGTTCAGTAACATTAGGAGGAACAGGATTGTTAATCGTAGTTGGTGTTTCTCTTGAAACATATAAACAATTAGAAAGTCAACTTGTAAGTCGTACTTATAAGAAAGGAAGACATAGATTGTGAAAAATATAATATTGTTAGCAGTGCAAGGTGCTGGAAAAGGAACACTTGCTAAAATTTTAAAAGATAAATATGGATATGAACAAATATCTACAGGCGATATTCTTAGAGAAAGAGCATCAGTAGGCGATGAACTTGGTAACAAAATTAAAGAAATTATCGACAATGGTATATTTGTTCCTAATGACATATTATTTAAGGCAGTGGAAGATAAAATAACTTCTAAAGAATGTCAAAACGGATATATTTTAGATGGTTTTCCACGAAATATTGAACAAGCTAAAGGTTACGATGAAATACTAAAAAAATTAAACAAAGATATTGGTATAGTAATAAATTTAACACTACCAGAAGAATTATTATATAAAAGAATAATTGGTAGAAGAATGTGTAAAGATTGTGGAGCAATTTATAATATATTCAGTGAAGAATTAAAGCCAAATGTAGAAGGTAAATGTAATGTTTGTGGTGGAGATTTATATCAAAGAGAAGATGATAACGAAACTGCAATGAAAACAAGAATAGAAACTTATTATAAAGTAACCGCTCCTTTAATAGATTATTACAAGGAAAAAGGTATTTTATATGAAGTAGATTCAAGTGAAGTTAATAGTGCACTTAAATCTGTTGAAAATATTATAAGTAAACTAGGTGAATAGATATGATTTCTATTAAATCTGAAAGAGAAATTGAATTAATGAAAATAGCTGGCGCTATTGTTGGAGATACTCATAAGTATTTGCAAAAATACATTAAGCCAGGAGTAACAACAGCGTATTTAGATGAGTTAGCTTATAATTATATTATTAGTAGAGATGCTACTCCATCTTTTAAGGGATACGAGGGTTATCCAGGTTCTATTTGTACATCTATTAATGAAGAAGTTGTACATGGTATACCAGGTAATACCAAATTAAAAGAAGGAGATATAATTTCTATAGATATTGGGGCATGTTATAAAGGATATCACGGTGATTCTGCTTGGACATATCCTGTTGGAAAGATAAGTAAAGAAAAACAAGATTTGTTAAAACATACTGAAGAATCTTTATTTGCAGGATTATCAGTTATAAAAGAAGGCACTAGAATTGGCGATATCGGATATGCGGTTAGTAATGTTGCTAATAAATATAATTTAGGCGTTGTAAAAGAATTAGTTGGTCATGGGGTTGGTTCAAATTTACATGAATCACCAGATGTACCAAACTATGGAAGACAAAATACAGGACCTGTCTTAAAAGCAGGTATGGTTATAGCTGTAGAACCTATGCTTAATTTAGGAACAGCAGATGTATATTTACTTGATGATGATTGGACTGTAATAACTAGAGACTACAAGCCGTCAGCGCATTTTGAACATACAGTTTTAGTAACTAAAGAAGGTTACGAAATACTTACAAAGAGGTGATTATAATGGCTAAAGAAGACATTATTGAGGTGACTGGTAAAGTTATTGAAGCCTTACCAAGTGGAGAATTTAAAGTAGAATTAGAAAATAAACATACTGTAGTAGCTCGCGTTTCTGGTAAAATCCGTATGTATAATATTCGCATTTTACCAGGTGATACAGTAACAATCGAATTATCTCCATTTGACTTAACACGCGGGCGTATAACCTATAGAAAATAGTAGGAGGGTAGATTATGAAAGTAAGACCATCAGTAAAAAAAATGTGTGATAAATGTAAAATAATTAGACGTAAGGGGAAAGTATATGTAATATGTGAAAACCCTAAACACAAACAAAGACAAGGTTAATAGGAGGTGTGTAGATAATGGCACGTATTAAAGGTGTAGATATACCTAACAATAAAAGAATTGAAATTGCATTAACTTATATTTATGGTGTAGGAAGAAGTTTATCAAACAGAGTTCTAGATAAAGTTAAAATTGATAAAAATAAAAAAGCTGGAGATTTAACTAATGATGAACTTTCACTTATTCGTGATGAGCTTAATAATTATTTAACTGAAGGAGATTTACGTCGTGAAGTTAACATGAATATTAAGACAAAAATGGAAATCAATTCTTACCAAGGTACTCGTCATAAAAAAGGTTTACCTGTAAGAGGACAAAGAACAAATAGAAATGCAAGAACTCGTAAGGGAAAAGGAAAAGTTGTTGCTAATAAAAAGAAATAAACGTTAAAGGAGGTTATTTAAATGGCTTATAAACCAAGAAAACGTAAAGTTAAAAAGAATGTTCCAGAAGGAAAAGCATTTATTCATTCAACTTTCAATAACACTATTGTTACACTTAGTGATATGAATGGTAATGCAATAAGTTGGGCTTCTGCTGGTACATTAGGATTTAAAGGAAGTAAAAAATCAACTCCATTTGCTGCTGGTATGGCTGCAGAGGCTGCAGGAAAAGCTGCTGCCGATATGGGAATGAAAAAAGTAGAAGTTTATGTTAAAGGATTAGGTTCTGGTCGTGAAACTGCAATTAGATCATTACAAACAGCAGGACTTGAAATTACAACTATATCAGATGTAACACCAATACCACATAATGGTTGTCGTCCACCAAAACGTCCACGTGGATAAAAGAAAGGAAGTGCTCTTAGCATGTTAAATTTTGAAAAACCCGTTTATAAAATTACTGAATATATAGAAAATAATAATTTTGGAAAATTCGAACTTGAACCTTTAGAAAGAGGTTTTGGAACAACAATCGGTAATGCATTAAGAAGAATAATGTTATCAAGTATGCCAGGAAGCGCAATAGTTGCTATAAAAATAGATGGAGTTATGCATGAATTTCAAACTATAGAGGGCATATATGAAGATGTTACAACAATAATTTTAAATTTAAAAAATGTTGTTGTTAAAAATTTAACTGGAGAAACTAAAGAACTTCATTTATCTGCTTCAGAGGAAGGTGTTGTAACAGCAGGTGATATTACTGCTGATGCAGATGTTGAAATTATAAATAAAGACCAAGTAATTGCCACTTTATCTAAAGGTGGAAAATTAGAAATGGATTTAATTGTTTCAAATGGGCGTGGATATGTTCCATCAGTTGACAATAAAAAGTATATAGAAGGAAATAAAATTGGATATATTCCAATAGATGCACTTTATTCACCTGTAGAACGCGTTAGTTATGAAATTGAAAGCGCTCGTGTTGGACAAGATGCAAGTTATGATAAGTTAATAATGAATGTTCAAACAAATGGTTCAATTAAACCAGAGGAAGCAATGGCTTTATCTGCTAAAATACTTATTGAACATTTGAATATAATAACTGACTTAAATGAAATCGCTGATGTTACAGGTATTATGAATGCAAAACAAGAAGATAGCAAACTTAAAAAGTTAGAAACACCAATTGATGAATTAGATTTTTCAGTTAGAGCTTATAATTGCTTAAAAAGAGCAAATATTAATACTTTAGGTGATTTAACTGAAAAAACAGAATTGGAAATGATGAAAATTCGTAATCTAGGTAAAAAATCTTTAAAAGAAGTAATTGACAAAATTAAAGAAATGGGACTTAGATTTCGTGATGAAGATTAATAGTTAGGAGGAATTACAATGGCTTATAGAAAATTAGGACGTACTAACAAACATAGAAGAAGTATGCTTGCCAATCTAACTAAAGACTTAATTATGAATGAAAGAATAGAAACAACAGAAACAAGAGCAAAAGAAACTCGTAAATTTGTTGATAAAATGATTTCATATGGTAAAGATGGTTCATTAGTTGCAAGAAGAAAAGCATTAGCGTTCTTACAAAACGATACAGCAGCAGTTAAAAAAGTATTTGATGATTTAGCAGTAAGATATGCTAATCGTAATGGTGGTTATACTAGAATTTTAAAACTTGATGAAAGAAGAGGAGACGATGCTTTAGTTGTTATCCTTGAATTAGTAGAAGGAGATGCAAAATAAGCATCTTTTTATTTACATTTTTTTACTTGTAATTTATTTAATTAATGTTTGATATATTGACTTAATATAAGTGATTGATATAATTAAAGTAGGTGTTTGTATGATAGGTTATAGTAGTGGAAGTAGCAAAAAGTCAATTATAGGTTTATTATTTATATTATTGTCAATATTGTCTATGCTTTTTATTAATGAAATAGTTGGAATAGTAATTGCTGCTATAGCTTTTATAATAGGAATATTTAATCTAAAAGAAAAAATTTTTATGTCATTTGTTATAATGATTGGTTCATTAATTTTGATTATATATTTTATTTTGATTTTAGCGACAGGATCGACAATAGATACTAATACAAATGATAATACTTCAGTAAATGGCTCTAAAAATGCCACAGCTAAAATAATGGTGTTAAACTATGCTAAGGAAATGGAATCTAATTACTATTTGGCAATTTTAAATGGTAATTTTGAAAGTTTAGATTCACTAGTTATGGAAAATTATGGCTCAGATGTAACATGTGAGAAAAAAATATTGACTGAAAATAGTCAAATTGAACTTGAAAATTGTATAGTTAAGGGTTATTTAGGAAGTTACAATTATAAAAATGGAATTGTTGAATAAAAAAACAATATATTAATTCAAATATATTGCTTTTTTGTATGAATAAATATGTATAATTATTGCATAATTTTATAGTAAGATTAATAAACTACCAATTAAAAGAATATGCTCCATTAACAAAAACTTTATAATTATCAAATTCTATATCATCATAATTTTTATCATATGGAAAATCTAAATTAAAGTTTGCAGATCTGCCACTTTTGATATCACTTTCTATATCATCATCTATACCAACAACTTTATCTCCTTGATAATAAACAACTGAAACTGATATATATTCAATAACATCTTGTGAATTGTTTTTAACTTGTACAGCAATTTCTTCACCATTATTATTGTGAGCAACTTCTAATTGATCATAATAAGATATTTCGTTAGTTTTTTCTACATCAACATAGATTTTATAATTATCAAAATTTTCTGGAGTATCATACATTTCAACTGCTATTTCCCCATTTGAACCTATACCTAGTAATTCTTCAGAATCACTTCCAACTATTGTATTATTAGCGTCATAAAATTCAACTTCAATTTCCATATCAACTGCAACATTATTGTTATTTTTTGCAAATACTACTAATTTACCACGTTCTGTTACAGAACCACTATTTGTTATATTTTTTCCTAAATTCTCACTTGAAGAATTTTCGTTTTTACCACTATTTGTGTTTTCATTAGTTCCTGTTGAATTTGGAGTAACGCTTTTTGAACAACCTGTCAATATAACAAATGATAGAACTATACAAGTAAATATTTTAAAATAATTAAATATTTTTTTATACATATATTTATTCCTCCTTTCTTATGATATTATAACTTAAAAAATAATGTTTTGTAAATAGATTATAATAAATTGAAAAGATATTTATCAATGATATATCTATCCTATTAATAGTAAAAAATCTATATTTATGGAGTTAATATAACTAGAGATAATAGTATCAAAAAATAAAACATTGATTTAATCATCTTTTTTATTTGATTTAATGTATAGATTTATATTATAATGATAATGGTGATGATATGAAAGCTTTAATAACAGGCGCAAGCTCTGGGTTAGGTAGAAATTTTTCAATAATATTAAGTGAAATGGGATATGACTTAATATTAGTTGCGAGGAGAAAGAAAAAACTAGAAACTTTAAAAAAAGAATTAAAAACAAATGTAGAAATAATTACACTTGATATATCGAGTTCATATAATTGCATGAAACTATATGAGCAAGTTAAAAATGAGGATATAGATATTTTAATAAATAATGCAGGTTTTGGAGTATTTGGTGAATTTACAAAAACAAACATAGAAAAAGAACTAGATATGATAGACCTTAACATTAAAGCAGTTCATATGTTAACAAAATTATTTTTAAAAGATTTTAAAAAGAAAAATAAAGGCTATATTTTAAATGTAGCTTCTTCAGCAGCCTTTTTACCAGGACCTCTAATGGCAAGTTATTATGCAACTAAATCATATGTATTTAATTTAACAATGGCAATTTATGAAGAATTAAAAAAAGAAAAAAGTAATGTATATGTAGGTGCTTTATGCCCAGGACCAGTAGATACAGAATTTAATAAAGTTGCAGGTGTTAAATTTGGAGTAAAAGCATTACAACCAGATGTAGTTTGTACATATGCAATAAATAAAATGTTTAAAAGAAAATTATTGATAATACCTGGATTTAATATGAAATTTGTATATGTTTTTAATAGATTTGTTCCTATGAAATTAAAATTAAAAATGGCTTACAATATTCAAAAATCTAAGAAAGACTGACAATATGTAATATTTATAAAATATTTACAATAAAATTAACTATAAAAACCTTATTAGGATTGACTTTTTATAGTTTTTTTTATATAATTGAACTTGGTACATTTAATCAATCCCACATGTGATAAGTCTTGGGACAACTTATCATTTGTAAAGGAGAAAGGAAGACAATATGAAAAATTCATATATGCAAAAAAAAGAAGAAGTTGTTCGTAATTGGTATGTGATTGATGCTGATGGTAAAAATCTAGGTCGTATTGCTACTAAAGCAGCGCATATACTAAGAGGAAAACATAAACCAACTTTCACACCACATGTTGATTGTGGAGATAATGTTATAATAGTTAATGCTTCTAAAGTTAATTTAACAGGAAATAAACTTAACGATAAAATTTATTATAACCATAGTGGATATACAGGTGGTTTAAGAGAAAGAACAGCAAAAGAAATGAAAGAAAATTATCCTGTTGAAATGATTGAAAGAGCAGTAAAAGGAATGCTTCCAAAAGGAAGACTTGGAAGACAAATGTATAAAAAATTATTTGTTTATGCAGGAAGCGAACATCCTCATATGGCACAAAAGCCTGTGGAATTAAAGGACTAGGAGGGTTTTAAATGGCAGAAAAAAGAATATTTTTAGGAACAGGTAGAAGAAAATCTTCTGTTGCTCGAGTAAAAATGGTTCCAGGAAAAGGAAAAATAACAGTTAATGGAAGAGATGTTAGAGAATTTTTCCCTTATGAAACAAATGTAATGGATTTAATGCAACCACTAGCTTTAACAAAAACTGAAGAAACATTTGATATAGATGTTAAAGTTTCAGGCGGTGGATTTACAGGACAAACAGGAGCAATAAGACTAGGAATTACAAGAGCATTATTGGAATATGACAAAAATACTGACCCTAATAGTGAAACAAGCTATAGAAAAATATTAAAAAGAGCTGGAATGATTACAAGAGATTCTCGTGTTAAAGAAAGAAAGAAACCAGGTCTTAAAGCAGCTCGTAGAGCGCCACAATTTTCAAAAAGATAATTTTCAAAAGGACGATTTATTCGTTCTTTTTCTTTATTTATATTTATTTTTACTGTATAATTATTTTAGGTGATATTATGAATAATAAAGTTGTAATTATAGGTTGTGGTAATGTTGGTATGAGTTATGCATATGCACTTTTAAATCAAAAAACTAGAGTAAATGAACTTGTACTTATAGATTTAGATGAAAAAAGAATAGAAGGAGAAGTAATGGATTTAAATCATTGTTTACCATTCGCTCCAACTCCTATGCTAATAAAAAAAGGTACATATGAAGATTGTAGTAATGCAACAATAGTAATGATAGCAGCAGGTGCAAATCAAAATCCTGGTGAAACAAGAATGGATTTAATAAATAAAAATAGTAAAATATTTAAATCAATTGTAGAAAAAGTTATGGAAAATAACTTTAAAGGAATATTTTTAATAGCTACAAATCCACTTGATGTAATGACATATATTACTTGGAAATATTCAGGTTTACCTGCTAAAAAAATAATAGGAAGTGGAACAATACTAGATACAGCTAGATTAAGATATATGATAAGTGAAAAATTAAGTGTTAGCGCTAAAGATGTACATGCATATGTAATAGGTGAACATGGTGATTCAGAGTTTGTACCTTGGAGTAGTGCTAAAGTAGGACCACAAAATATAAAAGATTTTTTAAGTGATGAAGAATTACATAATATTTGTGAAGATGTAAAAAATGCTGCTTATGAAATAATCGATAGAAAAGGAGCAACATACTATGGTATAGGTATGTGTTTAGTTAGAATAACTAACGCAATATTAGGTGATGAAAATAGTATAATAACAGTTTCTTCATATGATGAAACAAATGACATATTTATAGGTGGCGCAACTATAATAAATAAAGATGGTTGTAAAGAAAGAATGTACATAAAATTAAATGATAGAGAAACTGAACATATGAAAGAATCTATAAATGTAATTAAAGAAGCAATTAAGTCAATAGAATAACAGGTGGTATTATGAGATTAAGTCATGATTGGAAAGAATATGAATTAATAGATGCAGGAAATGGTGAAAAATTAGAAAATTGGAATGGAATTATTTTGAGAAGACCAGACCCTCAAGCCATATGGCCAATAGAAAATATAAGTGATAATTGGAAAAATCCAGATGGATTTTATCATAGAAGTACAAGTGGAGGAGGTTCTTGGGAATTTAAAAAAGAATTACCACAATTTTGGTATGTTAGTTATAAGAATCTTACTTTTAAAGTAAGCCCTACTAATTTTAAACATACAGGTTTATTTCCAGAACAGGCAGTTAATTGGGATTTTGTTATGGAAAAAATAAAAAAAAGTAACAGAAAAATTAAAGTTTTGAATTTGTTTGCATATACAGGTGGTGCAACTATGGCGTGTTCCTCTGCTGGTGCTGTTGAAGTTGTTCATGTCGATGCTGCAAAAGGTATGGTTGAATGGGCAAAAGAAAATATGAAATTATGTAAACTTGAAAACAATAAAATAAGATTTATAGTAGATGATTGTATTAAATTTGTTGAAAGAGAAATAAGGCGAGGAAATAAATATGATGCAATAATAATGGATCCACCTTCATATGGTAGAGGTCCTAATGGAGAAAAATGGAAATTTGAGGAAAACATTTGTAACTTAATAGATTTATGTATAAAAGTATTAAGTGATAAACCATTATTTTTCCTTATAAACTCATATACAACAGGAATATCAAGTTCTGTTTTAGAAAATATACTTAAATCAAGACTTTTACCAATTTATAATAATGGAACAGTAGATTCTGGAGAAATAGGACTTCCAATAACTAAAAACAATATGGTTTTACCTTGTGGTATATATGGAAGATGGCAATGCAATGATTAAGATATTATATGAAGATAATCATTTATTAGTTGTTATAAAACCAATAAATATTCCTGTTCAAGAAGATAATAGTAAAGATGAAGATTTACTTACTATATTAAAAAAATATATAAAAGAAAAATATAATAAACCAGGCAATGTTTATTTAGGCCTTGTACATCGTTTAGATAGACCTGTTAGTGGTATAATGGTGTTTGCTAAAACAAGTAAATGTGCATCTAGATTAAGTGAGCAAATAAGAACTAATAAATTTACAAAAACTTATTTTGCTGTTACTTGTAATAAGATAGAAAAAAAAGAAGATATTTTTGTAGATAAACTTTTAAAGGATAATATAAATAATATTGTAAAAATTGATGATAATGGTAAACTATCAAAATTAAAGTATGAATTATTGCAGTACAATGATAAATATAACTTATCATTAGTTAAAATAACTTTAATAACAGGTAGACCACATCAAATTAGAGTTCAATTTTCTTCAAGAAATTTGGCTTTATATGGTGACCAAAAATATAATGTTAATTCAAAAATAGGACAGCAAATAGCTTTATTTGCAGGTCATTTAGAGTTTAATCATCCAATAACAAATGAAAGATTGATATTTGATGAGCAACTTCCTAATACTATTCCTTGGAGTTATTTTAATAAAGTAAAGTAAATAACATATATTTAATTAAGGTGATTTTATGACTAAATATAAAATATATGTTATTTTTTTATTGATTGTTTTTATATGTGCATTTGGTTTTGTTAAGGCAAGTAGTAATGAGTTGCCATTGTTAAGTAAAGTAATATATATTGATGCTGGTCATGGAGGCTTGGACCCTGGAGCAATATATAAAGACATATATGAGGCTGATATAAATCTAAGCATAAGTTTAAAACTTGCTGATATTTTAGAAAAAAATGGTGCAATTGTACTTCTTACAAGAACAGGGGATTATGATTTATCTGTTAATAATGCAGTAAATAGAAAAAGAAGTGATTTATCAAGAAGGGCAAATATAATTAATGATTCACAATGTGACTTATATATATCTATACATTTAAATTCGATAGCTTCTTCTACTTGGAGAGGCGCACAAGTTTTTTATGATGATATAAATCCTAATAATAAAAAAATAGCTGAGATTTTACAAAAAAGATTTAAAAAAGATTTAAAAACAACAAGAGAATATAAAGAAATGACAGATATGTATATGTATAAAAGAATAAAAGTACCTGGGGTTTTAGTAGAAGCTGGATTTTTAAGTAATTCAAACGAAAGATACTTGTTACTTAAACCTACTTATCAAGATAAAATTGCAAATTCTATATATAATGGTATTTTAGAGTATTTTCATATGTAATACAAGAAAATTTCATATTTTTTTCATATATAGTGTGGTATAATTAATATAGGGTGAAGATATATGGCAAGTAAAATATTCAAAACATTAGATGAACAAATAGACATTCTAAAACAAAGAGGTTTAGTTATAGAAGATGTTGAAAGAGCAAAAGATGTTTTATTTAAAGAAAATTACTTTTTTTTAAATGGATATAGACATTTTTTTACAGGAAATTGTAAAGATGCTAATTTTAAAGAAGGAACTACCTTTGAAGAGTTATATTCGATATTTACTTTTGATAGAAGAATTAGAAATATATTTTTTAAAAATATTTTAATTGTAGAAAACAATATAAAATCTATAATAAGTTATAGATTATCTAAATCTTATGGTTATAAGGAAAAAAATTATTTAAATCTTGAAAACTTCAATCAAGATTCTATGAAAGTTAGACAAGTTAATGATGTACTTTCAAAGATGAAAAGACAAATAAGAATAAATGGAAGAAAACATACTGCAACAATGCACTATATAACTAATTACGGTTATATTCCCATGTGGGTACTTGTTAAAGTATTATCATTTGGTATTGTTTCAGAATTATATAACATATTAAAAATAGAGGACCAATTGGAAGTTGCTAATTACTATGGACTTAAAACTGAAACTTTAGGTATTTATTTATCTATACTGGCTAATTTCAGAAATTTATGCGCACATGAGGATATATTATATGACCATAGAACGCAAAGAGCTATTCCTGATGATGTAATACATACTAGATTACAAATTGAAAAAGTTGAAGATTCATATAAATATGGTAAAAATGATTTATTCGCACTTTTAATTATTTTAAAATATATGTTAAGTGAAGATGAGTTTAGAGATTTATATAGTGAACTTGGTTATGAGATTGATTTATTAGAGGGAAAGATAAAAGTACTTGAGGTTTCATCAATACTTAATAGAATTGGTTTCCCTACTAATTGGAGAGAAATAATTGAATAGGAGGAAAATATAAATAAAATGAAAAAAATTATACCACATGTTTTAACAAGTTTAGTTACTATTTTAGTTGTTTTTTCTGGATTATTTATATATGATGGTTTTAATAAAAAAGATGAGCAGGTATATAATGAAAAGCCAAATTCATATGTAAGTATTTCAGAGTCTGATAGTATTAAAAGTAGTGTTGAAAAGATATACGATTCAGTTGTTCTAATTGAAACTTACAATGGGCAAACAGCAATTGGTTCAGGAACAGGTTTTGTATATAAAAAAGATAATAAAAAAGGATATATTTTAACTAATTATCATGTTATAGAAGATTCCAATAAGGTGGAAGTAACTTTTACAAATGGTGAAAAGGTTAATGCTACTATATTAGGAGCAGATATGTATTATGATATTGCAGTTTTAAGTGTTGATGCATCTTCTGTTATTGAAGTTGCTCAAATTGGTTCTAGTGAAGATGCTAATATAGGTGATACTGTATTTACTGTTGGTTCTCCATTGGGTTCAAATTATATGGGAACTGTAACAAAGGGTATTTTGTCTGGTAAAGATAGGCAAGTAACAGTAACTCTTGGTAATAATTCATCTTACATTATGGAAGTTTTGCAAACTGATGCTGCAATTAATCCAGGAAATAGTGGAGGACCTTTAGCTAATATAAATGGCGAAGTAATTGGTATAACTTCATTAAAGTTAGTTCAAGACCAAATCGAAGGTATGGGATTTACTATTCCTATAGAATTGGTAATGTCATGTGTTGATTCTTTGGAAAAAGGTGAAGAAATACAAAGACCTTATTTAGGTGTTGAAACTACTAGTGTTGATAACAGATTTTATTTAGCAAGATATAATATTTATGTTCCAAATGATGCAACATATGGTGCAGTCATAGTAAATATTGTTAATGGTTCACCTGCAGAGTCTTCTGGATTAAAGGTAGGAGATATAATTTTATCTATTGATGGCGAAGAGGTAGAGGATTCAACTTATTTAAAATATATGTTATATAAACATAAAATAGGAGATAAAATTAAAGTTAAATATTACAGAGATAATAATATAAATGAAATTGAAATAACATTAAATAAAGCTTCTAGTGGATTATAAAAAAATAGGGCTGAGTTTTATAACTCGGTCCTATTTAGTTTTTAAATAGTTAAGACAATCTTCAAACATCATATAATGTCCTTTATTAAATTGGTTTTTCTGCATTAATGAATTTATTTCATCTGTTGTAGCCCATTTAACTTCTTCAACTTCTTCTTGTTCAAGTTTTATATTTTTAATATCTATATTTTGTTTTATATAATATAGGTCACAAAATGTGTTTTTTCCACTTGCTTGTTTAAATAATATAGGATTTTTAATTGATATTCCTAATTCTTCTTTTACTTCAGTTATTATTCCTTGAATACTTGTTTCTCCACTTTTAGGATGCCCTCCTGTAGTAGCCCATTTCCCACCTTTAGAAATAGACCTTTTTTGAATTAAAAATTCATTATTATCATTTTGTATAAAAATTACTACCATTAGTATATATTTATTTTCAGGTATTGGTTCATCTTTCAATATTTTTTCTTTTGTTAAATTTCTATTTTTATCGTATAAGTCTCTATATTCCATATTATATTCCTTTCTTTGTTGATTGTATCACTTTTAATTATTTAAGTAAATTATTAGTTTGAGATATTTTAATGTACAAGTATCTTTTTTAAATGATATAATGTATTAGTAGATATGTATGATGTTGAAAGTAGGTTTTTAATGAAAAATAGGAAATTAATAGTTAGTGACTATGACCAAACTTTTTATCTAAATGACGATGATATTGAAGAGAATAAAAAAGCAGTAAATGAATTTAGAAAAAAAGGTAATATATTTATTATTGCTACAGGTAGAAGTTATTTTGATTTTTGCAATAAAGTTAACTTATATAATTTTGATTATGACTATGTAATTATAAATCATGGAGCTACTATATTAGATAATAATGACAATATAATTGTTAATTTTTCAATTAAAAATGAAATAATTAATAATATAAAAGTGGATTTATGCTTGGAAAAATCAATAAAATGGTTTTGTTGTAGCAAGCTGGAAAGTAGGGCTGATTTTAATTATAGTGACTTAACTAAAATAAATGTTAAATATCATTCAAAGGAAGTTGCAATGAATATTAATAAATTTATAAACAATAAATATTCAGATTATGTCAATTCTTATTATGTTACTGAAAACTCAATAGAAATAATATCAAAAGAAACAAGCAAATTAAATGCTATAAATTTATTATTAACAAAATTAGATATCTCTAAAGAATATGTTTACACTATTGGTGATGGATATAGTGATATTGAAATGATAAAATATTTTAATGGTCATGCAATGACAAATTCGGTTGATGAACTTAAAAAAAATGCTAAAAAAGAATATGAAAGTGTATCCAAATTAATAAATGAAATAATATAGATTAAGATAGGTGAAAAATGATAGATTGTAAGAAAATTGATAAAGCTTTTGATTTTTATAATATAAATATTAAATATAAAAAAACATGTTATGAGTGTATCGAAGAAATAAACAATGATGATATTTGTACAAAAAAATTCAATGAAGTATATAACAAATTATATTATGATGATTTTAAAAATATAAAAGAATTATGGAATATAAGAGACATTAATAAGTTCTTCATTTATAATGTAAATCCTTTTATAACAAATATTATGATTATACTAGGATATGAAATTCATATTTATAATATGAAAAAAAATAATTTTGATGATGAGCAAGTAAATATCCATAAAAGAAGAATCAAAGAATGTTTTGAAAGCGATATAGTAAATAGAGGCTATAAGGGAATAAGAATATCTCAGATGTTATGGGCTATTTATTTTATTAGAACAAGAATAATTGAAGTAGGTAGACTTCAATATGAGTATAATTTAGAAGATGATAATAAGTTAGTTATAAAAATACATATTCCAAGAGGAAGTGAATTAGATATATTTGATGTGAAAAAATCAATAAGTGATTCTAAAATACAACTAAAAAAATACTTTAATATTGAAAATTGTAGGTATATTTGTAATTCATGGCTATTAAGTAATAAAATATATGAAATAATTGATAAAAAAACTAATATATGTAAATTTCATGAATTATTTAATGTTAAAGATGGACAAAATTGTATAAAAGATATATTAAATTTTGTATATCAAATAGATGAGTGTGACGATTATTCTTTGCTACCAGAGAACACTTCGTTGCAGAAAAAAATAAAAAAACAATTATTAATTGGTAATATATTTTATTTGGGATTAGGAGAGTTAAAATAATATTATAGATTTTATTTATAAAAATTCAATGAAGTAAAGAAAATATACAAATAAGAAAATTCAAATATAATTTTCCAGTGAAAATTCTTTTTTAAACAATTACGAATGATTTAGTTACTTCTTACAAGTGTATAGCACTTTAAAGGATTTATATATAAGTTAGGTTAATATCAATGCAAAGATAGGTATTTTAAATACCTTTTTTTATATATTAGGAATTTCCTTTCAAAAAAATTTTGTTTGTTTTTGGTAACTAATAGTTAACAAATAAAAAAAATTCACAA